>JBOGEK010000545.1:0-1634 GCA_050743645.1 Acidothermaceae bacterium | reverse complement strand
CTGTGACCGTCGATCGATGGCGACGGCGCCTGGTTCCTTGCCCCACTCGGCGCCGCTGGTTCGCGATTGAGGAGGTCGGGCGTTGCAGGTGCACCCGGCGCGGGCGTTGCTCGCCGAACGTTCGGTGTTCGCCACGGCGCGGTTCGTCGGTGCGCTGTGCCTGTTCGTCGTTGCCACGGGCGTCGCTACAGCGATTGCGCCGCCGGCTCACGCGGACGACGTGTCGACCCACCTGGTCGCCCATTGGGCATTTGATGAAACGGTCGCGGGCTCAGCCGCGAAAGATTCGGTCGGTACGAACGACGGCTCTCCGAGCAACAATCCGGTGCCCTCGACAGACGTACCGCCAGTGAGCTTCCCCGATGCCCGCAGTGCGAGCTTCGACGGCACGAACTACTTCACTTTTCTGAATCCTGTCAGCGACGATTTCAGCATTTGCGCATGGGTGAAAACCACAAGCACTGGCGGCGGAGTCAACCACTGGACGAGCGCACCGATCCTCGACGCCGAGGTCGGCGGGGTCGCGTACGATCTCGGATTTGGTGTCGGCAACGGCGGCAAGCTCATGTTCGGTAACGGCGGCGTGCCCGCCGGGGGCGGCGGGCTGTACGACAGCCAGGTCAACGGCACGACCACCATCAACGACGACCAGTGGCACAACGTTTGCGTCACCCGCAATGACACGACCGGTGAGGATGATCTGTACGTCGACGCCACGCTCGACGGAAGCGGTGTCACCGGCACGGGTTCCCTCACGAATAACTCCCATGCCCGTATCGGCTACGGGTACGACGGCGCCGCAATGTTTCAAGGATTGATCGATGACGTTCGCATTTACGACGTCGTCCTGACCACGACGCAACTGACAAATCTCAAAGATGGCAGCAGCGATCCTGACAACCCGCCGCCGCCGCCGCTCGCGCCCACGGTGACTCCCGCCGACGATGCAACCAACGTCGCGGGCGGCACCAACTTGACGCTCGCATTCAATCGCGCACCGACCGCAGGCACCGGCAACCTCGTAATACATCGGGCGGACGACGATTCAACTGTTGCGACGATCGCTGCCAACGATTCCAGCCAGGTGAGCGTCAGCGGGTCGACTGTCACCGTCAACCCGAGCGCGAACCTGGATGCAAGCACGGCCTACTACGTGCTTATCGATGCCGATGCGTTCAAGGATTCCGACGGCAACTTCTACGCGGGTATCGGTGACAAGACTGCCTGGAATTTCGCCACCGCTGCTCCGCCGGTTGCCCAACCAAGTCCGGTTGCCACCAATGACGACGACGGCGTCGACAGTTCGGTCGAGGCGCAGGCGCCGAACGACGGCGACGCCAACGACGACGGCGTACCCGACGCCGACCAGCCCAACGTAGCCAGTTTTTCGAACCCACAAACCAACGGTTTCGTTTCCATCGCAGTAGGCAACGACTGCAAACTTTCCGCGGTGGGAATGGCGAGCGGCGACAGTGGTGCGGGCGACCACGGCTATTCCTACCCGGCAGGTCTGGTCAACTTTACGGCGACGTGCGCTGTCGGGGCGACGACGACCGCGACGGCGTACTTCTACGGCGCTCCAGACGAATCCTTGGTGGTGCGCAAATTCGACCCGTCGACGAAGACATTTGCGA
>JBOGEK010000544.1:0-6436 GCA_050743645.1 Acidothermaceae bacterium | reverse complement strand
GTCGATGCGATCGACGCCGAGCCGCAGGAGACTGCCCTCGATGCTGCGCAATACGCCATCCCGGGAATAGTCGAACTGGCGCACCAAATCGTCCCGGACGTCGAAACCTCCAGCCTCCAGGTCGCTGCCTTGCGGCGTCGGATTCGGTACCAGTAGCCGGCCGACTTTCGTCGAAAGCACGAAATCATCGCGGTTTTTGCTGCGAAGCGCGTCGCCGAGCCGCCGTTCGGAAAGCCCCAGGCCGTAATGCGGGGCGGTGTCGAAATAGCGGATGCCGCCCGCCCACGCTTGCTCGACCCCGGCAGCCGACTCCTCGTCTGAGGTCGCACGGTAGAGATTTCCGATGCTGGCGCCACCGAAGCCGAGCACCGAAACCGCGAGGTCACGCCGCTTGATCTGCCGGTCGGGCAGCTCATGGGTGAGGTTGCTCATCTGGCTCCTGTCGTTGCACACGATTCGCTGAAACATCGGGTGATCGGACGATCATAACGGTCCTTCCACGATGCCAAAGCGTTGCCATAGCGCAGGTATAAGGAAGCGGCGTACCCGTCCTGACGAGGGTGCGGTGCGGGCCGAGTTCATACATCCTACCTATTGTGGCTTGTAGTGGCCCCAGACCGCCGCGAGTTGCTCGGTGCCGACGACAATCAAGGCTGCCGTGCCGTGAGCCTGGGCCCGCGGTACCTGACAAACACCGGACGCCGCCGGCGGATGACGGGTGACGACACCGCTTCTGTAAGCACCCGCGTGCCGCTGTCACAGGTTTGTAAGGTTGCGCCGGGAAGGATGGCTCGTGCGGGTGCTGATCGCCGAAGACGACGAGGCGCTGCGCGACGTCTTGGCCCGGGGGCTGGCCGAGAACGGCTACATCGTTGACGCCGTCGCCGATGGCGAGGTGGCGCTGGCCTACTTGGCGGCGTACGCCTACGAGGTGGTAGTCCTCGACTGGCGGATGCCGCGGCTCAGCGGATACGACGCGCTGCAGACCATGCGCGCGCGGCAGCTGACCGTTCCGGTGTTGATGCTCACCGCGCTCGACCGCCCCGCGGACCGGGTCGCCGGCTTGGACCGCGGTGCAGATGATTACTTGGTCAAACCGTTCGACTTCAGCGAACTGCTCGCAAGGCTGCGTGCGTTGCAGCGCCGCAGATCGGCGAGCAAGCAACCCGTGCTGCGCTGCGGGGACGTCAGCTTCGACCCGGCCGCACGCCAAGCCCGAGTCGGCGACCACATTGTGGCGGTCACCGCCACCGAACTCGCGATTTTGGAGTTATTGCTGCGCCGCAGCCCCGCGGTGGTCACCCGCACCGCGATCGCTTTGAACGTGTGGCCTGACGAAGCCGACGCCATCGGCTCCAACACCATCGACGTCCATCTCGCGCGGCTACGGGCCAAACTCGCCGGCTCGCAGACCCGCATCGAAACGGTGCGCAGCATCGGCTACCGGATGATCGCCCCATGAACGGTCAGGCCATCAAAGGCGCGGGCCGCCTGCGCCCCGCGCTTCGGGTCGCCACCGCGGCGACGCTCGCAGTGGCGGTGATCTACATCGTGATGGTGGCCGGAATTTTGACGCTGGTCTCGAACAAGCTGGTCCACGAGACCGACGCCCGACTGATCGACCGCCTCAGTGACGCCCCCACCCTGTTATCGACCGGGTCCGCGCCAACCGGCTCGGCGAAGCCGGACGCCGACGACGCGCCGGTCTACTTCTGGCGACTCAACAGTGCAGGAACACTCACAGCGGCCAGCGCCGGGGCTCCCGCCTTCCCGTTCAGGGCAACAGCGCAACCGAGGTTTCCACGCACCGTGTTCGTGGCCGGGCGCGATTTCCGCTTCGACCAGATCGACCTGCCGGGCGGCGCGAGGCTATACGCCGCCGAAAGTCTCACCCAGGAACACCACGTCCGCAGCCTTCTGCTGACGTCCGCGCTTGTGCTTTCTCCGATTCTGCTCGCAGCGGTGTTCGCCGCCGCGTTCACCATCGGACGCCAAGCCTCCAAACCCGTTGAACGAGCCAGGGTGCGGCAGCTGGAGTTCACCGCCGACGCATCCCACGAGCTTCGAACCCCGCTCTCCGTCATCGAAGCCGAAGTCGGACTGGCGCTCGCTACAAACCGCACCGCAGTCGGATACCGCGACGCGTTGGAACGAGTCCGCGGCGAAAGTCACCGCCTCCACCGAATCGTCGAAGACCTGCTCTGGCTCGCCCGATTCGACTCCGAACCGCCCTCACCGCAACCAGAAGCAGTCGACCTGGCAATACTCGCCCAACAAGGAGCAGACCGGTTCGCCCCGATCGCCCAATCCGAGCACGTCACGCTAGATGTCGAAACGGCCGACGCCGACCAAGCCGAGATCGCCGCAGCACCGGAGTCGATCGAACGGCTCCTCGGCGTGCTCCTCGACAACGCGATCCGCTACGCCAAACCCGGCGGGCGCGTCATCATCGCCGTCGACACCACCCCGAGCCAGATCGCCCTTACCATCGCCGACAACGGGCCAGGGATACCCGCAACCGAACGTGCGCGACTATTCGACCGCTTCCACCGCCTCGAGACCGCGACCGGGCAAGGCGCCGGCCTCGGCCTGGCCATCGCCGACGCGATCGTGCGCTCGACCAACGGCCGCTGGACCATCGGCGACGCCGCACTCGGCGGCGCGAGCATGACGATCACCTGGTCCCGCCCTCGCGCCCACACCACGCCGCCAGCACGGTTTCGGCAACGAACAACCGGTGGCGCCTGAGCTCGGCCTGGGACCGGCGAGTGTCATGTCCAAGCCCGACGCTCTCGGGACCTCAAACCCCTTGTGGTGCCGCCTGTGCCAGATCGAGTTGGCTCACTTCGTGTAGTTCGAGTAGGTGCTCCAACGGATCGGCGACAAGTCGAACATAGGGCTCTTCCAATGCGGTGCGTTGGCTCGTCATCCCACCAGCGATCTCGAAGGTTTGCACGAGCGCGCACACCTCGTCCCAGCCAAGGTCTGGCCTGTCGTATTCGCCGGCCGAGCGAAACACCGCGAGCGGAAACGTGGCGGGTTGGGGCACGTAGCGGATGCCCGCAACGAATGCGAGGTGGCGGAACTGCGCCTCACGCATGTGGTCAGGTAACGGGCGACGCCTCCTTAGAGCCCATTGGACTTGGTATGCCTTCACCGTTTTCACGACTTTGTTCACAGCGCCATTAGTTAGCGTCGAGATCTGTTCGAACACCCGCGCGGGGAATGGTCGGTCGATCGAGTTTGACCACCGCATACGGACACGATCGCGGGTCCCTTGCGGCGGATGTGCGGCCCGCTCACGCGCAACCAGCTCGCGATCGTAGCCGGGAGTCACAGTGTTGAGCATGGCCACGAGATACACCTGTTCTTCCGCGGCGATCAGCCGGTGCGCCATCTCATAGGCGACGAGGCCACCGAAACACCAGCCTGCGAGCGCGTACGGACCGTGTGGCTGGACGTGCCTCAGCTCACCTAGATAGCGATCAGCCATCTGCTGAAGGGTCGTTTGTGGCGCCTCCCCGCCGTAAAGCCCAACTGCCTGCAAGCCATAAACCGGCCGTTTCGTCGACAGCCTCCGCGCCAACGCGTGGAAAAGGAGGATGGTGCCCGATCCGCCGTGCACGCAGAACAATGGTGTGCGCTCACCGTCTTCGACGATCGGTACTAACGCGGACCAGCGTCGGCCATTGCTGCTGCCGCGGACCAGGGACGCAAGCTGCTCGATCGTCGGAGCCTGAAACACTGGTGAAACGCCCAATCGCCTACCAAACTTCGCTTCGATCCGCGCGAACAGACGCGCAGCGGTCAACGAGTCAATTCCGAGGTCGAAGAAGTTGTCGCATACGCCGACCGAGATGCCAAGAGTCTCTTCCCACATCGCGACGAGCTCGGTTTCGAGCGCGTCACGGGGACGTACGTGCCGAGTGGCGCCGAGCTGGCGGCCGATCGACGGAGTGAGTGCCTTGCGGTCGATCTTCCCGTTGGGTGTTTGCGGCAGGCGGTCCACTTGGATGAATGTGTGCGGCACCATGTAGGGCGGCAATGTCGCCGCGATGTGCTCGTGCCAGGCGGCTACGTTCGGCACCTCGCCAGGAGCAACCAGGACGTAGGCGATCAAGCGGTCGTCCTGGACGGCGACAACCGCGGCCTGAATATCCGGTCGACGCGTCAGCGCGACTTCGATCTCGCCGAGTTCGATCCGGAATCCGTGAACCTTGACCTGATGGTCGATGCGACCGAGAAACTCCAAGCCGCCATCGTCGCGTCGGCGGACCAAGTCGCCGGTGTGGTACACGGTCGCGCCGGCCGCGAACGGTGCCTCGACGAACCGCTCAGCGGTCAGGTCGGGCCGGTGAAGGTAGCCGCGTGCGAGCCCCGCGCCGCCGATCAACAGTTCGCCAGGGACGCCAACGGGCACGAGGTTCAGGTGGGTGTCGACGACATAAAGCTGGGTGTTGTCAATCGGGTCGCCCAGGTCTGGCGTCCGCGCGGCGGACACCCGCTGGATCGAGGACCAGATCGTCGTCTCGGTCGGCCCGTACATGTTCCATAGCTCGACGCCACACGCCAGCAAATCACCCGCCAATCCTGCTGTCATGGCCTCGCCACCGCACAGCGCCCGCAACTGCCGACCGTCGCGCCAGCCGGCGTCGAGCAGCATCCGCCAGGTCGCGGGAGTGGCTTGCAGTACGGAGATCCCGTGCTCCTTCAGCAACCGCACAAGTGCAGCGCCGTCGGCTGCCTTCTCACGCGTCGCCACCACGACGGTCGCGCCGCACACGAGCGGCAGAAACAACTCCAGACCGGCGATGTCGAATGACAAGGTCGTGACGGCAAGAACGGTGTCTGTGGTATCCAGCCCAGGGCGCCGGCGCATCGCGGACAAAAAGTTGGACAAGCCGCCGTGTCGGACCATGACGCCCTTGGGCACCCCGGTCGATCCGGAGGTGTAGATCACGTAGGCGAGGTCATCGCTCCCGACGTCGATACCGAGTGGGACATCCGGCTCGGCTTCGATCACCGGCGCATCGGCGTCGAGCCGGATCACGGGGACGTCGTCCGCGACAGCGCCACGGATCAACGGCAGCAGCCCTGTTTCGGTAATCACTGCCGCAACCTGTGCGTCGGAGAGCATGAAAGCGACCCGTTCACTGGGGTACGCAGGATCGATGGGGACATACGCCGCGCCGGTTTCGGCGACCGCAAGTAGCGACGGCAACAGACCGGCCGAACGCGGCAGGCAAATCCCCACGAGCGAGCCGCGCGCCACGCCACGCGCTATGAGATGGCGCGCGAGGCGGCGAGCCCCGGACACGAGCTCGGAGTAGGACATCTCGCCATCGCAAGTAACGACTGCAGTCTTGTTCGGCGATCGCTGCGCGGCCGCGGCAACGGCGAGGTGCACTGGCCCGATGTCGACCGGCCGGGCGACGCTCGTGCCGACTGCGATCAGGGTTTGTTGCTCAGCGCCATCAAAAAGGGGCAGCCCGGATAACGCGACATTGGGTTCACCGGCGGCCCCCATCAGCAGCGTTTCGAAGTGCCGCGCGACCCGCGCCGCAGTCAGGCCGGTAATCGAGGAGTCATGTCGCAGCGATGCGCTTGCGATGCGGGCCGGCACTTGCTCATCGGTGGAAACGACGAGCGCGAGATCGGCCGCAGGCTGCTCGTCGGCGAGTGTGATCGATTCGGCCCTCGAAGCTGCATTTACGATGGCGACCACATCGCGAAATGTTCTTCGGTCCATCCCATCGGCGGCAACGGCAGACAACCCCGCCGATTCGCCACGTCTACCGATCAAGAAAACTTCGTCCTCGCCGGTGTACCGCGCGATCAAGGCGACGAACGCGCTCACGAGGAGCATCTCCGGGGCGACATCAAGCGAAGCGGCACATCTCTCGAGCAGCCGCCCGGGTGCCCCGCTGATCGAGATCGGCAGCTGCTGCACGGGCTGATCCGCTGGCAACGCGGCTGGAGCGGCGCTCAAAAGTGGAACGCTACGGCCATCTGGGCCAGACCGGAACCACTGGTGGGGGACCTCAAGCAGGAGCGAGGTCGGTGTCGGCATGCCATCACTGTCGGCGGCGTACCTGACGAACATCTGAAGCCGCCGGCGGCAACCGACGATGATGCCGCTTGCGTGAGCACGGGGACGTGCCGCTGTCACAGGTTTGCGCCGAGATGGATTGCTCGTGCGGCGTCAGATACCCCAGCCGAACGTGTACGACTGTTCGACCCTGGGCGGCATCCGATCAGCTGCATAGCCGGCGGTGGCCTACCGCGTTCCTCATCCGAACAACCACCCGAGCGGAAGGGCGTCGCGGGATCAACGACGCTCGCCCGCGCCGCGACCGCGAGTCGATGCCGAACAACACCATGAACGAGGACCCGGTCAGCCGGCTAAGAGCTGTTAGTCGCGCGATCTGCGCAGATC
>JBOGEK010000543.1:0-5221 GCA_050743645.1 Acidothermaceae bacterium | reverse complement strand
GGCTTGACGTCGGCAAGGTGCGGCACCTTGTCACCGATGCGGTTGAAGTCGTCGATCGAGAGGTCGACGTTCGCTTCGTGTGCGATGGCCAGCAGGTGGAGCACGGAGTTCGTCGAGCCACCGAGCGCCATAACAACCGCGATCGCGTTCTCGAAGGCCGGCTTGGTCATGATCTGGCGAGCCGTAATTCCCCTACGCAGCAGGCCAACCACTGCCTCGCCGGAGGCCCTGGCAAACCCATCGCGGCGCCGGTCGGGAGCAGGAGGTGCAGCTGAACCCGGCATCGACATGCCGAGCGCCTCCGCGGCGCTTGCCATCGTGTTGGCGGTGTACATGCCTGCGCAGGCGCCTTCGACCGGGCAGAATGCACGCTCGATCTCGTCGACCTCGGCGCGCGTCACAAGCCCGCGAGCGCAGCCGCCGATCGCCTCGAACGCGTCGATGATCGTGATGTTGTCGCGGTCACCGACGTGGCCCGCGAGCGTGGTGCCCGCGTAAAGGAAGACGGCTGCCAGGTCGAGGCGTGCGGCCGCCATCAACATTCCGGGCAGTGACTTGTCGCAGCCGGCGAGCAAAACGCTACCGTCAAGGCGTTCTGCCGACATCACGGTCTCGACCGAGTCGGCGATGATCTCGCGTGACACCAGCGAGAAATGCATGCCTTCGTGACCCATCGAGATGCCGTCGGAAACCGAGATCGTGCCGAACTCCAACGGATATCCGCCGCCCGCGTGCACGCCCTCTTTGGCAGCTTTGGCCAACCGGTCGAGCGACAGATTGCACGGCGTGATCTCGTTCCATGAGCTCGCAACACCGATTTGCGGCTTCTCCCAATCGTCGTCACCCATACCTACGGCTCGCAGCATGCCGCGGGCGGCCGCCTTCTCGAGTCCGTCGGTGACGTCGCGGCTACGTGGCTTCAAATCTGGCGTCGTGGTCATCGTGATCCTTCGAGGAGCGGCGAACAGCGCAGTTGTGCGTGGTCAGGCAGCGATCACTCTACGCGGCGCGGGTTCATGCACTCGGCGTGACCGGCACCCGGCTGATCTGGTGGCGGGACGAATCGAACAGATCGACCTCGAGGGTCTGCTCGGCGAGCACGCCGTATTGGTGGCCCACCGCGAGGCTCACAAAATCGTCGAGGCCGACACCATTGGTGCCGAGGTCGACGCCGTCGACCACGAGACCGACCTCGCTAACGCCGTACGGGGTGATGACGCCGATCCGCGCGCCGCTCCCTGTGCCGGGCGCGCCGCTGTCGTAGGCAAAGACGAACGGTGCGTCTGGAGCATCGGGGGCAAGCCGAAACGTGACGGGATCGTTCGGTGCTGTCGACCAAACCGCGATCACGAGATCCGACAGGTGCAAAGTCTTGATTCGCAACACCAATCCCCGCGCACCTGTCGAATCGGTGCCCGCCCAAACGACGACCGGTACCCCGCTCGTACTCAGCTCACCAGTGAGTTCCCATTGCCGCTGAACCTGCAGTGCTACTTGCAACAGTGCGGGATCCGGCTTGCCGCGTTCGACTGCGACGGACGTCGAGCCTTCAGTCACCGAAGGCAACGCCAATGGCGACAGGGACGGCGAAGAGCCTACGGTCACCGATCCGGCTGGCGAGCTCGTCGGTACCGGGACACCATTCGCCAGCGAAGTCGATCCCAACAACTGGACGGTCGAAACCTGACTGTCCCAGTTGACGACACCGCCCTCACGCACCTGCACGGACAACAGCGGAACGTAGATGCCCGAGACGTCGCGTACGGCGACGCCGTCACTGTGCGGCACTTCGACGAATTGACCGCTGCTGCCGGTCGTCTCGATGTCGTGCAGCCGGATATCGGTATCGCCGGGAGGGCCGATCACGACGAGCACCGCATGGCCTCCGGTGTCGTCGAGGGCGACTGCGACGACACTTTGCTGGCCGGGGATACGGCCATATCCGAACGCACCCTCGATCAAAGTATCCGAGCCCACCGGGCCCCAGAACCACGACTGCAATACACCGGCTCGCGACTGCGCGGTCACATAGACGAGCCGGAAGTTCGGCGTATCGGTGGCGAGCAGGATCTGCGCCTGCCCTACCGCATCTGGGTGCGCGGCGACGAATGCCGTGCGCACGTTGGACAGCAACTGCGCGTCGCCTCTCAACTCGCCGCGCGTCGGCCAAGGGACGACGCCGTCGGCGTTGATCGCCGGTGCATGTGTCGATCCGGCTTGCGCGGATGCGAGGCTCGCAGCAGCGGCGGCCTTGGCAGTGCGGTCGTTCGACGCGGAGACGTTGACGACGATTACCACCGCCGCGACCAAAACCGCGACGACACCGGCAACGGCGATCACGCCGCGGCGGTGACTGCGAGCCGCGTAACCTGCGACGACGGTGTACGCATCGATCGGTGTCAACGCGTCCGGCGCGTGCTCCGTGAGTACCGATGCGAGCAGGTCTCGCAGTCGTGCCTCATCTATCGGGGCCGAGTTCGCGAGCCGCGGATCCTGCGCAAGCGCAAGCCGCAAAGCCGAAATAGCCTGCTGCGCAAGGATTTGCTGCCGGTGCTCTGAGGCAAACGATTCGGGGACGTCGAGACCCGCCAACCGTCGCGACGCGACTGACGGATCGGCGAAGACGAGCGGCACCCGTTGCCGCGCGGCGAGTGTGAGCCAGCTTTGCCACAACGCGTCGTGCACGACGGCAACCTCGACACCGTCGTCGCCATCGACACTGTCGAACGGGTCGTCGCTGTCCCGGCCAGGCAATGTGGCGCTTTCAACTTGCTCGCCGTGCTCGGCCGAGGTGAACTTGCGACGTCGTTGATGTTTCGCCAACCTGGCGAGCAATCCGTCGACCGCGACCGGCTCGGCTGCTCCCGTTCGTTGCACGTCACGCCACCGGCGCTTGGTGTAGGTGAGGGCGGTGAGCGCGAGACTTTGCGCACGCTCGGCCGAGCCGGGATCCTCGGTAACGGTCAGCAGGTAGGCGAGTCGTGCGAGCGGACCACCGAAACCCGCGACGAAATCACGGAAATCGTCGTCAACACCCGCCATAGGAGTTCGCCTACGCTTCGGTGGCCGAAGATCGGAAAGCGACCGATACGCCGGGCCCGGCCACGACATTTACGAGCGGCTGGCCGGCAATGAACCGCGCGACCTGATCGCGAACAAGCCTGCGTGCCCGTGGAAAGAACGCCGTCGAATTGCCACCGACGTGCGGCGAGATAAGAAGGTGCGGCGCGTTCCACAACGGATGGTCTGCAGGCAGCGGTTCTGGATCGGTGACATCGAGGGCCGCCCGAATACGGCCGGTCGCGAGCGCTGCGACGAGCGCGTCGGTGTCGACGACGGCCCCGCGTGCCACATTGACCAGCAGGGCGCCCGGCTTCATGCGGTTGATGAAATCGGCGTCGACGAGGTGCCTGGTCTCCGCAGTTAGCGGGGTGACGATCACCACCACGTCGGCGTCCGGCAAAAGGCTGGGGAGGTCGGCGACGCCCCGCACATTCTCGGCGGGCCGAGGCCGACGGGCAATGCGACTGACGACGGTTTCGAACGGAAGGAGGCGTTGTTCAATCGCCTCGCCGATCGATCCGTAGCCGACAATTAGCACGTTCTTGTCAGCAAGCGCAGGGTAGTTCGCCGGTGCCCATTCATGGCGCTCCTGCGCGCGCACGAATTCGGGGATTCGGCGCAGCGACGCCAGCATCAAGGTGAGGGCGAGCTCAGCAGTGCTCGCGTCGTGCACACCGCGCGCGTTGCACAGCAGCACACCGTCGCCCAGGTAGGGCAGCGCGTGTTCGTATCCGGCTGTCAGGGTCTGCAGCACCTTCAACCGCGGCATCTTCGCGGTTACGTCGAGCGCGCTCGCCGTGACGGCGTACGGCGCGACGAGAAATTCGACGTCAGCGACGTCGGGAGGCACGACGCCGTCGCCCTTGTAGAGGTCAGCGTGCAGGTCTGCGCCGACGTCGCGCGCTATCGCCTCGACGTCGGCGGCGAACTCTTCGTATGGCACCCAAATGCGCACGCTGTTCTCCATCGCCTCCGTGTCAGAACGTTGCGCCGATTGTCTCTCGCTCGGTATTCGCTGCGCAGCGCCGGGCGGTTCAACCGCCGGACCCGTTCAGCGTGCGGTCCAACCGCCGTCGATCACGATCGTGTGGCCCGTGATCAACGATGCTGCAGGTGACACCAGGAACACCACGGCACCGGCCGCGTCGATCGGCTGGCCGATTCGATGCAGTGCGGCGATGCGTTCTTCGACGTCCGCCTTGAAATCGGGATCGGAGAGCGCCGCCTGCGTGCCGGGCGTCTCGATGAAGGTTGGCGCGATCGCATTCACTGTCACGCCGCGTGTGCCCCACTCGACCGCGAGGCACTTCGTCAGATGGATCAGCGCGGCCTTGGTCATGCAGTAGATCGATTCGCCCGGTAACGCGACCAGGCCGGCCTGCGAGCTGACGTTGACGATCCGG
This sequence comes from Acidothermaceae bacterium, assembly GCA_050743645.1. Lineage (GTDB taxonomy): Bacteria > Actinomycetota > Actinomycetes > Acidothermales > Acidothermaceae > JBOGEK01. Next base: position 755 of record JBOGEK010000543.1, on the reverse strand, counting down.
CCGAAGCCTTGCGCGAACATGTGCTTGCTGGCGTATTGACTCGCGAAGAACGTGCCCTTCAGATTGACGGCCAGGGTGGCATCGAAGTCGTCGACTGTGACGTTTTCGGCGTCGTTCGTGGGAGCGATGCCTGCGTTGTTCACCAAGATGTCGACATGGCCGAAAGTGGTTGCCACTTCGTCGATTCCAGCCGCGACCTGCTGGAGATCAGATACATCGAGTTGGACGGCGAGTGCCCGCCGTCCGAGCTGTTCGATTTGCGTGATGAGATCCGGCGCGCTGTCTTGGCGGCGAAGCCCGAGCGCGACGTCGGCGCCGGCATGAGCCAAGGCGAGTGCGATCGCGCGACCGAGACCCCGCGCTGCTCCGGTGACGAGTGCGGTGCGTCCTGTGAGGTCGAAAATCGGTTCAGCGGTCATCTGGTCACCGTACGGCCATGCCGTCTGAACCGATCGCACTGGTTACACCGGTTGCGGCCAGGCGGACACCGCACCCTGTTCCACCACCACGGCTGGACCGCCACCATGATCAACAACCAGCCGCACTACCTCCACCCCGATGGCTCGACCGCACCCAAGCGCCAAGACTCCACCACAGCGCTTCACAACACGAACGCTCCAGCCCTCAAGAGGGGCAACAGGATTCGAAAACGCGCTCAGCGCATGCCCGCACACGGCGGCGTCTGGTGACTCGAGGTCAGCTCTCGACGCCGAGTTTCTTGAGCAGCAACTCACGTACGCGTGCCGCGTCAGCCT
>JBOGEK010000542.1:0-19610 GCA_050743645.1 Acidothermaceae bacterium | reverse complement strand
GGTCTGCGGCGGCTTGGAGTAGTAGGGCGTGACGACGAGCAACCCGTGCGCGCCGGCCTTCTCGGCGGCGTGCGCCAACTCGATGGTGTGCCGGGTGTCATTGGTACCGACACCCGCGACGATCTTCGCTCGATCACCGACTGCCTCGATCACAGCCCGCAGCAGGCGGTCTTTCTCGTCGTCCGTCGTGGTCGGCGATTCACCGGTGGTGCCGCTGACGACAAGACCGTCGTTGCCATGGTCGACGAGATAACTCGCCAAGCGCTGAGCGCCGTCGAAGTCGAGACCGCCATCGGCCGTGAACGGCGTCACCATCGCGGTCAGCACTCGGCCGAAGGGGCCGGCTGAAAAAGAATCTGCAGACATGCATGCAACGGTACCGGTAGCACGCCGCCCGCTCGCGGCCTTATCGGCGCTGCCGGTGCCATCGATGTCAATGCCGGACGACGAGCGGCGGGCCACACATCGTGACCCGCCGCTGCCGCAATCCACTAGCGGTTGCCGTACGCCCTGACGTCGGCGACGCTCCACCAGTTATTCGGGGCGTCGGCGGTCAGCGTGATCCGCACGTAGCGGATCGGGCCGCCACGAACTTCCGCGGTGACGAACTGGCCGCTGCCGGTGCCGTTGGCTACAGCGGTGCTCCAGTGCTGCCCGTCGGCACTCACGGTGACGGCGTAACCGCGCGGGTAGTCGCCGGTCGAGGCGCCGGTGTCGAAGACGACTTGCCTCACGAGTTGCCGTTTGCCGAAGTCGACCTGAAGGTACTGGCCGGCCGCCTGGCCCGTGCCCGTGCTGTAACGCGTGCTCGCGTCGTCGTCGACCGCATTCGATGCAACATCACCCGTGCAGCAAGGATTCGTCGGGCCGTTCGGGCTGGCCGTCGCGGTCCAGCCGGTCGGGTCGATCGGCCGATTCTGTTGGTGACCGTGTTCGCCCGGCGCCTTGTCCCAGACGAACGTGGCCAGGGCGCCACCGGGCAACGTGTAGGTGAACTCTTGGCCTCCTTCACTCACCGCGAACGTCGACGGGTTGTCGTTTTCGTTGTGCGCAACGAGAACCGTGCTGCCGTCGGGGTTGCGGAATGCGACGTCCATCACTTGGCCGTTCCAACCGGTCGTGCCGAACGACGTGCTCGCGATGCGCACCGCGCCCGGCTGAACGAAGCGAGCGAGGTGACCGAGCGTGTAGTACTCCGCGTTCTTTGTGACCGTGCCGTCAGGATTCACGGTGACGACTCCGGTGCAGGTGCTGCAACCGCCTGTGTGCGGGCCGCCGCTTGGGTCGAGCGCGATATTCCAGTTGATGACCGTCTCGGCCCAGTTGCGCGGCGTGCCGATGATGAGGTTGCGGGCGTGCCATTTCAACGTGTCGGAGAACGTGTTCGACGTCGGGTTGGACTCGCTGCCCGAGCACTCGGTGAAGTAGATGTCGGTGTGCGGGAACTGGTTGTGCAGGACGGTCATGGCGCTGGGATCGCCGTAATAGCAGTGATAAGCGACACCCGAGACGTACTTGGCCGCGCTCGATTGCAGCACCTGCTGCGGGTAGTCATTGACGTCGGCAACCTCGTCGGGCGGAGTGCTTGCGACGTCGTTCGGGTGCTCGGCCCAGTTGTGGTCGTAGGCAAGGATCTTGGTGTCGAGCCCGGCCTTGCGCAACATCGGACCGAGATCGCTGATGACGTGCTCTTCTTGCCAGGACGGCATGTCGGTACCCGGATATCCAGCAGGCGCACGGTTTTGCGGCTCGTTCTGCACCGTAATCGCGTCGACGTGCACCCCATTAGCGCGATAGGCCTCGATGAACTTCACGAGGTACGCGGCATAAGCCTGATAGACGCGCGGGCTGTCAATGAGGCGGCCACCGATCAGGCTGTCTCCGGTCTTCATCCACGCGGGCGGACTCCACGGCGTTGCGATGATTTGCAAATGCGGGTTGAGCTGCTCGGCCTGGCGCAGCAAGGGCAAAATCTGTTTCTCGTCATGGGAAATGCTGAAATGCCGCAGGTCGTAGTCGGTTTCGCCGGCAGGCACGTCGTCGTAGGTGTACGCAGGTGTCGTGGTGAAGTCGGATGCGCCGATCGGCTGCCGCAAGTAGTCGAGGCCATCGCCTGTTCGCGGATCGAAGAGGGACGCCATGGTGGCGTTTCGCACGTCAGGCGTAAGGGTGTAGAGCACGGCAGCCGACGAATCGGTGATCGCAGCGCCGAACCCTTTCATCGTCTGGAAAGTGCGGCCCGGATCGACAACTACCGTCGGTGCCGTGCTCGGTGTGTCGGTGAAATCGACGCTGCCCATGTCGGCCATCTTGTAGGTGCCGTCAGGCGTGGTGATCCAGACGTGTGCAGAATTCTGGACGCCGTCCGGCGGCGCCGCCGCGGCGTTCAGAGTTGGGCCGGCGAGGCCGGCACCGAGCAAGGCGCTGGTAGCGGCGAGTGCAGGAAGCTTTCGCATGGATGCTCCGGGCGGTGTGTCGGGTGGATAGCGAGAATGTTCGACCTCGACGGACTATGTAACAGTTTGAAACAGCCGGTAACGTTTCGCGGATTTCCTCAGTAAACTCACGCGCTATACCGGTGTCAATGCCCTACACAGCTTCAATACACGCTATGCTCGGCCGAATGAAACAACAGTCTGAAACAAATGACTGACCGAGCGACTGTGCGAGACATCGCGGCCGAGATCGGAGTCTCGATCGCGACGGTGTCGAGAGTGTTGAATGACTACCCCCACGTCGCCGCAGGTACCCGCGAACTCGTGCACCGGGCCATCGAGCGGCTCGGCGAGCAAGCGCCAACGGCACGATCTGCCGCCAAGCGCGCGGCCCGTGACGCCGTCTACGTGCGGTGCCCCTATCTGCTCAGCGACTACTTCGGACTCATCGTGTCGTCGATCGCAGAAACACTCGAACTGCACGGCAGACACGTCGTCCTCGATGCGGGTGAAGCATCGCAACAGGCGTCGGTCTTGCCGACGCTGACTCGCCGACCTGGTATCGGTGGCGCGATCATCATCTTGCCCCTCGAACCGAGCGAACAGCTCGTGGCGCTGCGGGCAAGTGGCTTTCCGTTCGTCGTGGTGGATCCGCGCACACCGCTCCCCCGCGATATCGCAGCAGTGTCGGCGGCACATTTCAGCGGTGCGCGCGCGCTGACATCACACCTGGTCGAACTGGGGCACCGGCGGATCGGCGTCATCGCCGGACCCGACGAGTGGCTGGCTAGCAGCGCCCGCATGGCGGGCCACGCTTCGGCGCTCGCCGACGTCGGCGTGATCCAGGATGCTTCGCTGGTACTGCCTGGGCCCCCGACGACCGACTTCGGATTTCGCGCAGCCGCCCAGCTGCTCGACCGGCGAGTGAGGCCGAGTGCACTGATCGGGTTCAACGACAAGGCCGCCGTCGGCGCGATGGCGGCCGCGGCGGAGTGCGGCTTGCGGGTGCCCGACGACGTCTCGATTACCGGGTTCGACGACAGCGACCTGGCCCACGCAACCCGGCCGATGCTCACCACCGTGCGGCAGCCGCTCCAGGAGATGGGGCGCATGGCGGTAAGCCTGCTGGTGCGGCTTCTCGACGGACACCGGGTCGATGCGCTGCACGTCGAACTGGCCACGGAGCTGATCGTGCGAGGTTCGACGGGTCCGGCTTCGACCGGCGGCGGACGCGCCAGCAATAACCTGCAAGCGACGTCCAGGTGAAGGGACCCTGCCGGTCAGTAGTCGGGGGTCCACGACCGGCAGGGTCTAGTTCACTATCGCACGCCGCAACAGCTGGTTAACCAAAATTGCGAGCATTCGTGGGCCACGCGCATGGCGCCGGCTGGACGCCGCTGTCGGTCGCGTTGGGTGACATCTCGCGCGGTCTACCGCGCTCTCCGTCCACCAGCTCGCGGGCCGTCGAACCTCGCTACGGGCTGACCCGGCCGTGCTCTTCGAAGGCGGCATGGGTGAGCGGCATCAGCCGAGCCCACTCGGCTTCCATCTTCTCGGCGACCATTTCGATCTCGCGCTGCGGGAAGCTCGGGAACCGGCTGTCGTCTCGCTTGGTGCGCAACGAAAGAAAGCCCATCAGGGCCCGCGCGTTGCAGGTGGTGTACATCGACGAGTAGGTGGCCACCGGCAACACGCCGCGAGCGACTTCGCGGGCGATGCCTGCCTCGAGCATCTCCAGGTAGGCCGAATACGCCTGCTCGCACGACCTCTTGGTGGCCTCTTCGGCGACCTTGTGCTGCTCGGCCGTGCCCGCAAAGAACTCGTAGTGACCGGGCTTGCCTTCTTGCACCAGCCGGCGATCCGGCCCAGGGACGTAGAAGACCGGCTGTAGCTTGCGGTACCGGCCGCTCTCTTCGTTGTAGCTGAACACCCGGTGCCGCATGAACTCGCGGAACACGAAGATCGGCGCCGAGACGAAGAAGGTCATCGAGTTGTGCTCGAACGGCGTGCCGTGGCGGTCGCGCATCAGAAAGTTGATCAGACCCTTCGATCGCGTGGCGTCGGCCCCGACATCGTCGAGCGATTGCTCGCCCTTGGTCGACACGCGGGCCGCGAACAGCACGTCAGCATCGGCGGCCGACGCGCGAACCAACTCGACGGTCACGTCGCTACGGAATTCGATCTCTGGAACGCCCGGAGTGCCAGCGGCTTCGGTGGTCGCGCTCGTCATGGTCGACACCTTAGTAACCCCGGCTGATGTCGCCTGAACGACCCGCTCGGTTACGCCGCCTCGGGAGTGGCTGGGATTCGCCGCGGATACGAGCATTGGGCACGGTCGATTCAAGCACCGTCGGTTCATGCAGCGTCGGCTCAAGCAGTGTCGGCTCAAGCAGTGTCGGCTCAAGCACTAGTGGCAGCGGATTCAGCTGGTTGTGGCTCGGACGCCGTGCACAAACAGAACTCGTTGCCCTCGGGGTCTCGCCATACCTGCCACGGGGCGCTGTCAGCGGCGAACAGCTCGCTGGCGGGAGTGCCACCAAGAGCCAGCGCGCGGTAACCGGCGGCGACGGCTCCCCCGCTGCCAGCATCGACGCCGATGTCGAGGTGCAGCCTGTTCTTGATCGTTTTAGTTTCGGGCACCAACTGGAACGACAACACCGGGCCGCCCGGACCAAGAGGCGCCAGGTCGACCCAATCCGACTCCCGGCGCAGCACCTCGAGCTCGAGCAGTGCCGCCCAAAATGCGGCCGCCCGATCGAGGTCGGTGACGTCGATCACCAGATTCGCGACGCGCATCACGGGCGTCATGCCGCACCGCCCACGCGCGCCGACCCGGGCCGCGATCCGTTTCGGGCGTTGAACGCCGCAGCACGACTGCAGTACACGCCGGCCGGCCGTGACGACACCGCCACAATGGCATCTGCCGCGGCCCTGCGACGAGCCGACGACGCGCGCCTCGCGGTTCGTGCCAGTCGGTACGCCCGGTAAGCCGTCGCCTCGCGCATGAGTTCGTTGCGGTGCTCGTCTGCCAACAAGGTGGAGATGTAGAGATTCATTGCCGACTCCCTGGTTGTCGAGCTCGTCGATGCCGTTCTACCGAGTGCCGCCGACAGTTTTTGGGTCCGTGCAGACCGCCCGGTCGTTCTTCGTGTGTAACCAGTGACCACACTATGCTGGTGTTGATCGACGCGCAACCACTTATTAGCCTATGCTGGTTACATGCCGACGACGGACTCCACCCCGGCGCATGTGCGCCTCGTCCTGACCGCTGCGAACAGCTACGACGCCGAGAATCGGTCCGACGCGTGGGAGACCCCGAGCCAGCTCACCCGATGGCTGCGCGAACACGCCGCGCCCGGGCGCTTTTCGTCGTCCGCAAAAGTGAGTGACGACGAGCACGTTGCAGCGGTGCGACTGCGCGATGGGCTGCGAACCGCGCTTCTCGAGCGACGCGAGCCGGCCTTCGGCGAGTTGGCCAAGCCGTTCCCGCTTCGCCTCGCACTCGACGACGGTGAACCGCAGTTGCTTCCGGCGGATGACAACCTCGCGGGTGAGGTGGGTCGGGTGCTGGCGGCGGTCGCGCGATCGGCATTCGATGGCACTTGGGAACGCATCAAGATTTGTCCGGCCGACGACTGCCGGGTGGCTTTCTTCGACCAGTCGCGCAACCGCTCGCGCTCATGGTGCTCGATGCAGGTGTGCGGCAATCGGACGAAGACCCGCACGTATCGAGCGCGGCACCCACAAGGCTGATCGCAGGAGCTTCGAAGAACGCTCACCACAGAGGCTGACCGAACGGGCACGTCGCGCACTTGCAAAGATGACCGGGTGAACAACCCGGATCACCCGCACGCCGACGGCAGTGTGCGCCTCGCACTCCCCGACGACTGCATCGCGATTGCGCGCGTCCAGGCGACGGCCTTTCAGCACAGTTATTCGACGCTGTTACCGCCCGACGTCGTCGAGCATTTCGACGAACCCGCGGCCGTAGCCAGTTGGCGGTATGCGATCGAAGCACCGCCTACACCCCGACATCGAGTACTCGTCGCAATCGGTACTTCCGGCGTCGTCGGGTTCGCCGCGTCGGCGCCCGGTACCGACGAAGATTTGGACGACGAACACGACGCTGAGTTGCTGGCGATCCATGTTTCGCCAGACCACATGCTGAACGGCCACGGGAGCCGATTGATGGCCGCCGTCGTCGACCATGCGCACGATGACGGGTTTTCGCGCTTGGTTTGCTGGGTTTTCGCGGCCGACGATGCATTGCGCATGTTCTTGAGCGCGAACGGCTGGGCAGCCGATGGGTCAACGCGTGACCTCGACGTCGGCGAGTTACTGCACCAGGTTCGGTTGCATACCGCGATCCGCGACGACCCCGAGCTCATCGCCTAGGGCGAGGCCCGGCTACTTCGCGGCGGAGTGCGTTGGCAGCATTCGCACTCGATGCATGCCGAAGGGTCGCTATCCGAACTCAGTGCGCTGCGGCTCGACCAAGGTCGGCGAGCACGCGCATCGCCGCATTGTGACCGGCCGCGCCGATCACCGACCCGGCCGGGTGGCATCCCGCCCCGGCCGAATAAAGGCCCGATATCCCTGTGGCATAAGGCATTCGATCCGCAAACGCAACGGCGTTGTCGACGTGGTGGATGTGCCCCCGCGTCATGCCGAAGTGACGTTCGATATCGGGCGGTGCCAGCGCGAAGGTGTCGACGACGAGATCCGAAGTGCCCGGCGCGAAGAGATCGCAGATGCCGAGCAGCTTCTCTACATAGGAGTCGCGTTCGGCGTCCCAGCTCGATTCGGCGATCTCGTACGGCACCCATTCGACGAAAAGGGCTGATGAATGATTCCCAGCGGCGTCCTGCAGACTCGGATCGATCGGCGTGTGGATGTACCACTCGATCGTAGGGAAATCGGCGAGTCTGCCCGCTTTCACTTCGGCGTACGCATTTTTAAGCGACCCGAGCACGTCGTGCTCCGGCAGCAGATGGATGGTTGCACCGTGTTGCCCGCGCCGTTCAGGTAAGCAGCTGAAGGTCGGCAGATCACGCAATGCGAGGTTGACCTTCATCGTGGTGCCGTAGTGCTTCCAGCTGTCGAGCTTGGCGTTCAGTTCCGTCGGCAGGTTCTGCTCGCCGACAAGCGAGCGGAGCCGGAACGGATCGGTGGCAGCGACGACGGTCGTCGCTGCGATCTCGCGGCCGTCGTCCAAGCTGACTCCGATTGCGGCACCGCTAGAAAGATTGATCGACAAGACGGAGTGGCCGGTGATGATGCGTGCGCCGGCAGCTGTCGCCGCATCGGCGATCATCGACGTCACAGTGCCCATCCCGCCACGCACGACCATCCAGGTGCCGTGGGCCCCGGGCAGCCGGCACATGTTGTGCACCAGGAAGTTGTGGCCAGAACCCGGGGTGTCCCAGCAGGCATCGAGCCCAGACAGACCGTCAGTGACGGCATACATCGCTTTCACCAGATCGCTACTGAAGCCGAAGCGGTCGAGGTAATCTCCAACGCTGCCACGGCACAACGCCACGAACACGTCCTGCAATTGCGGCCTTATATAGCGCTGCGCGGTCTCTTCCAACGCCAGCGGTTCGGCGAGCCAGGCCGGCGCAAGATCGCTGCGAAGCAGATCGAGTTCGGCCTGCAGCGCTTCGTCGGCGCGCCAATCGGCCTCGCAGAAGAACGAGGCGTATTGCTGTTTCGTAGCTTCGCGGTCGGAGCCGAACAGCAAGTAGCGATCGCTGGTCGTCGGCAAGAAGTAGTGCGGGTCCCTTCGCAGGACGGGAAATTCAAGGCCGAGCTTGCGCGGCAATTCTGGAGGCATCAGGCCGAGCAGATAGGCACCGGTCGATTGCGACAGGCCGGGCGCCTTGGCGAAAGGCTGTTCGGTTTTCGCCGCGCCACCAACCGCTTGCGCTGCTTCCACGACGACGACGTCCGCGCCGGAACGGGCAAGGAATGTCGCCGCGACCAGGCCGTTGTGCCCGGCGCCGACCACGACGACGTCGGCCTGGCCACTGGACAAGCGATCTCCTCCGTCGAAAGGGCTCTCGTGCTGCGATCACGACACTTGACCTTGACGCTACGTCAAGGCGATCCGCATGACGAGGCGGGAGCAACTAGAGATTCGGCGTAGCGCCCGCGGCGCCACCGATCAGCTCAGCGTCGGCAGCTGTTGCTCGACGCGCGGCATCGCCGCGAACGGATCGCCGACTTTCGCTAACCGGTCGGCGATGTCACGGATCGTGAATCCGTCGGGGCGAAGTGCCGGATCATCGAGATCGTCCCAGTCGATGGGCGTCGACACCGGCGCGCCGGCGGCGGCGCGCGGGCTGTAGGGGGCGACGAGCGTTTTGTTGATCGCGTTCTGCGTGTAATCGAGGCGCGCCTGACCGCCGCGCTCGTCGACACCCCACTTCCAACTCACCAACTCGGGGACGACGGCACCCACGGCCTTTGACAATTGCTCGACCCACCCGCGGGTCACGTCGAAACTCGGTCCACGCGTAATCGGGATCCAGATCTGCATACCGCGCTTGCCGGTGACCTTCGGAAACGCTTGCACGCCAACGTGTTCAAGCGCTGTGCGGTGCAGCCGGGCCAGCACGAGCACGTCGTCCCACGGAGTCTGCGCACCGGGGTCGATGTCGATCAGCGCGTAGGTCGGCAAGTGCGGTTCGTCGGTTTTCGACGTCCAGGCATGCCATTCGAGCGCGCCGAAGTTCGCCGCCCACACCAGCGCCGCTGGTTCGTCGACTACAAGGTAGGTCGTCGTCTCATCGGGGTCAGCGTCGGCGTTCTCCCAACGCGGGATCCAGTCGGGCGCATGGCTCGGCAATTGCTTGTGCCAGAAGCCTTTCTCGGGTGCACCGTTCGGGTAGCGATGCATGTTCAACCCCCGGCCCTCGAGATACGGCAACGCCGTCGGTGCAATGCATGCCGCGTAACGGACGAATTCTCTTTTGGTGACGGGCTTTCCTTTACCGCGCGCCGGGAACAGCACCTTGTCGAGATTCGTCAGCCTGAGCCGCCGTCCGAAAGCCTCCCAAGTGCCGCTGGCACCCAGGTCGTCAAGCGCCGCGAGTTCGTCGACAGTAATCGGCGGACGACGCAAGCTGATCGACGCTTGTGCCGCGGGCAAATCCGACCGCCATAGCCGGTCTGGGTCCTTCTTCACGTCATCATTAGTGCGGTTGCTAACCACCGAGCGTGGATAGTCTTCGGGGTCCCATCCGTCGACCGCAAACTCGTCGTGCTTGTGCAGGAGCAACCAATCCTCCTTGCCACTAGCAGCGCCGCCGTCCGACTCGTTGCGGCGGATGAGCACGAAGCGGCCGCGCAGCTTGTCGCCGTGCACGTCAGCATGAAGTTCGCCGTCAGCGACGGCCTTTGCGGCGTCGGCGGTGCCATGCAGCTCCCAGGTGCCGGCATCCCAGACGATGACGTCTCCGCCGCCATACTCCCCTGCCGGGATCACGCCCTCGAAGTCGATGTATTCGATCGGATGATCCTCGACATGCACGGCAGCGCGTTTCACCGACGGGTCGAGCGTCGGCCCTTTCGGCACCGCCCAACTTGCCAGCACGCCGCCGATCTCGAAGCGCAGATCGTAGTGCAACCGCCGCGCCCGATGACGCTGGACGACGAACCGCATCCCGTCTCTGGTGCTCGTTGTCTCGGCCGCACCCGCCGGTTCAGGCGTGCGCTTGAAGTCACGCTTCCGCTGGTACGTCTCGAGCTTCGTCGACGCCGATTCGGCTCTGCGCTTGGTTGCCATGGGCTCATCTTGTCCATTCCAGCGCGCGAGAATCGCGGGATCGCCGATGCCCCGGATGCGCTCCACGCTCCGTTGGCATTACCGTTGCCAGCTATGACCTTCTCTATCGTCGGTAGGTCGGACGACGGCGCCTCGTGGGGCGTTGCGGTCGCGTCGAAGTTTCTCGCGGTGGGCAACGTCGTGCCCGTTGCTCGTGCCGGAATCGGCGCGGTCGCGACGCAGGCAAATGCCAACGTGGCATGGAAGAACGCGGCACTCGCACTCCTCACCGATGGGCTGAGCGCAGCTGACGTCGTCCGTCGTCTGGTCGACGACGACAACCGTGACGATCGACAGCTCGGCGTCGTCGACGTTGCTGGTGGTTCTGCGACACACACCGGCCCGGAGTGCCTGCATTGGGCTGGCGGGATCACCGCGCAGGGCGTGGCGATCCAGGGCAACATCCTGACCGGCCCTGACGTCGTCGAGGCGATGAAGGAAACCTGGGATCGCACGACCGAGCGGCAACTCCCTCACCGATTGCTCGCCGCGCTCGCTGCTGGCGACGCGGCCGGTGGAGACAGCCGCGGGCGCCAATCAGCCGCGCTGCTCGTGGTGCGCGGCGGTGCGGGTTATGGCGGGCTTGACGACATAGCCGCCGACTTGCGGGTCGACGACCACCCCGACCCGGTCGCCGAGCTCATGCGATTGCTCGACCTGAACGACTTCTACCTGTCTGCACCGCCCGAAAGCGACCGCGTCGAGGTCGGCGCCGATTTGCGCGCCGAACTCGACGATCGAGCCCGCTCTCTCGGCCACCGCGACTTCGACGCCTGGGTGGGCACCAACAACTACGAAATGCGAGTGGCGGACGACGCAAGCTGGATCGACCGCCGCGTACTCGACATGATCAGAACGGCGTGACGGCACTCAGACCGAAGCGGACGACAGCAATGCGTCGATCTGCCCAATCGCTAAAGCCATACCTTCCTGCATGCCCATTCCGAGCATCGTCTCCATCTGCTCCACACTGACGAAACGCGTAACGGCGGTCATCCGCGTTTGGTCGCCGAACGCTTCGAAGGTGACGTATCCAGGCATCGGCTCAACACCTGGTGCCGGCTCGCCGTCGTCGCCCGCCAGACCGTTGGCGAACTCAAGGCGACGCGGTTTGTCGATGGCGAAGATCTGCCACCAGCCGCGTGGCATTTCGCCGTCCGGCCCGGTCATGAAATAGCGCGATTGACCGCCGACGACGAAGTCGTGCCGGGTGAAGGTGGCGGGGAAAGTCGGCGGCCCCCACCAACGTTCAAGCTTGCGCGGGTCTTCCCAAACGTCCCAGACCCGCTCCGCACTGGCATCGAAGTCGGCGACCAGGGTGAGAGTCAGCGCGGCGACGTCCTTGGTGGTGTTGATAACCGTCATTTCTTCCTACCTTTCTCGGCGGCAAGCAGGTCGGCGATCTGGGTTGCGCGTTGCACCCAGATCTGTTCGTAGGCATTGAGTAGTGCGGTGGCCTTGCGAACGGTCGAAAGGTCACCATGCACGATCTGTTCGCGGCCGCGCCGTTCCTTGGTGACGAGTGCGGCTCGTTCGAGTACCGCGACGTGCTTTTGCACCGCGGCGAAGCTCATCTCGTAATGACGTGCCAGCGCCGACACCGACTGATCGCCGGCGATCGCGCGCGTCAAGATGTCGCGTCGGGTCGCATCTGCCAGGGCCTGGAAGACGCGATCGACGTCATCGTCGGTCAATCGATCTGCAACCATTTGGTTGTAGGTTAGCGCCGTCTCCGTCCGAACGCAACGGCGGGAGTTGCGTGGATATCGCTGCGACAGCATGCGGCGCGATAATGACTTCGTGCCACAGCTAGTAAGATCCGTCGTCACGCCGGGCAGCCTCGCACAACGCAGTCAGCCCATTCTGAAGGCAGGCAAATTTGTCTTGCGGCCTTGGCAATCGTCGGACGCGCCGGCGCTAGTCGAGGCGTATGCCGAACCGAGCATCCAACGCTGGCACGTGCGAACGATGAACGATGAAGAGGCGCGCGAGTGGGTGAACTCATGGTCTCGCCGATGGACGGCGGAGACCGGCTGCGGATGGGCTATCACCGACGGCTCGCAGCTACTTGGCCAAATCTGCCTGCGCAGACTGAACTTGTCGGACGGCGTAGGCGAGATCTCGTACTGGGTTGTTCCCGCGGCCCGCGGACAACGAGTCGCGACACACGCGCTGGGCGCCCTTACTGCCTGGGTTTTCGGTGACGTTCACCTTCATCGGCTCGAGATCGCGCACTCGACGATGAATCCGGCCTCTTGCCGGGTCGCGATGAACGCCGGCTACCAACTCGAGGGCACCAAACGGGGCGAGGGCTTACATGGCGACGGGTGGCACGACATGCACCTGCATGCTCGATTGGCGGACGACGAAGTCGCGGGCTTGCGCACCTCTTCGTAAAGTGATATCACCTTAGTATCACTTTTACGAGGAGGACAGATGAGCGACGTCGAGCGGGCAGCACAGCCGCAAGGATCACCGGTCGGTCACCAAGGCGCCCGCGTGCACATCGAGGAGCGCCAGGCGTGGGCGATCTCGGGCGGGTTCGGATTACTGGCAATGCTCGCTTGCATCGGAGCGGCGATCGGCCTCGGCTACAGCCCGGTCAAGCCGCTGATCGTCGTCCCGATCCTGATCTTCGTTGTGGTGCTGCAGTCTCTGACGGTGGTGCCTCCGGGGCGAACGCGGGTCGTCCAGTTTTTCGGCCGTTACGCGGGCACCGTGCGCCGGCCAGGGTTTTGGTGGGTGCTGCCGCTCACCGTGCGGGTAGCGGTAAGCGTGCGAGTTCGCAACTTCGAGACGAACCACCTGAAGGTGAACGACGCCGACGGCAACCCCGTCGAGATCGCGGCGATCGTGGTGTGGCAAGTCACCGACACCGCGAAAGCTACGTACGCCGTCGACAGTTACCTGAATTTCGTTACGGTGCAGGCAGAATCAGCGCTGCGGCATGTCGCGACCACGCACCCCTACGACGATTCGGACGGCGAGGGCACGTCGTTGCGTGGCTCGACCGACATCGTCGCCGGCGAACTTGCGGCCGAGGTCGCACAGCGGGTCATGCTGGCCGGCGTCGAGATCGTCGAGGTGCGCATCAGCCATCTCGCGTACGCGTCGGAGATTGCGCAGGCGATGCTACGGCGGCAGCAGGCGAACGCGGTCGTCGCCGCTCGCTCACGAATCGTCGATGGCGCAGTCGGCATGGTGGAAATGGCGCTCACCCGGCTAAGCGAACGCGGGATCGTCGACCTCGACGAAGAACGCAAGGCGGCCATGGTGAGCAATCTGATGGTTGTGCTGTGCGGTGATCAGCCCGCCTCACCGATCGTCAACGCGGGCTCTTTGTACACGTGAACGGCCAACGCAAAAGCGTTCCGCTGCGTATCGATCCCGACGTATACGACGCGTTGGCGCGTTGGGCGGCTGACGAGTTTCGCAGCGTCAACGCCCAGATCGAGATGCTGCTGCGCCAGGCTTTGGGTAGCGCGGGCCGGATGCCGAAGGCGGCCGGCCCGCTGCCACGGCGCGGCCGCCCACCCGCGCCATGAGCACGCCACTTCTTCAGTTGGGTAGCGTTCGGCGCGGTAGAGCGCGCGCAGCGTCACCCAGCTCAAGCGATGCCGTGCGGTCGACGACATCGGTCGTGGCCAATGACAGCACCACGATGACCAGCCAAGCCAATTCGGCGGCGAGAAAGATCCGCTCCACAACTCCGCCTGGTGCGTGCTGCCTACCTATGACGCGAGGCAACACGAGGTAGGCCACGACGCCCAGCCCACTGGTCAAGAACACCGCCGATCTGACCCAGCGCGGGCCGGCCCACGCGGGCCGCGTGATCGCGATCACCACCGATGCAACGACGATCGCGGTAAACGCAACGAAGGCGAGCACTAGGTGCACCGATCCACTCGGGTGATGCGGGTAACCAGTTGGGTTGTCGGGAAACGCGGCGAGCAGAGCCGAGCACAGTGCCCAGCCCCCGAGCAGCCACAGGCACCACACAGGTGCCGTCGGCCGCGCACGTCGCAACGCAAGCACAGCGACGGCGGAGAACGCGCCGCGGAGGACGAAGTTGATGTCCATCAGCCAGTCGTGGCGCCCACGCCCGTAGTCGCTTTCGGCGTTGTGCACGAGACTGTAATCACGTCGCAGAAAAGCCAGCGCCACGTCGATGGCGACATAGGCGACGAGGCCGACGACGACTAGCCAGGCCAGCGTTCGCTGACTCGACACGCCATCTCTTGAGGTAACCGTCATGCCGCCCGTCCCTTAGGATGTCGTTATCGCCGATGACCGTCAACAATGATGACTACTAGGGACGCCGATGTCCAGTGCCTCGCGCTCGGTGCCTGCATTGCTCGCCGGCGCGTTGCGGGTCTACCGGCAGGAGATCCGCGCCGATCTGGAGGAAGCTGGCTTTGCCGACCTGCCACCCAGCGGCAGTTGGGCTCTGGCGGCGCTAGCCCACGCGTCGATGGGCGTCGCTGAGCTAGCCGCCCACCTTGACTGGACGAAGCAGGCGAGCAGTCGGCTCGCCGACGCGCTCGTGGCGAGCGGCTACGCCACCCGAAAAGCGCACGATGATGACAGGCGCCGGGTCGTACTCGCACTTACCAATCGCGGTTTTGCCGCGAGCAAAACCGTGGTCGCTACCACCCGCCGCCTCGACCGGAGGCTGGTTCGCGGATTGACCGCCGATGAGAGGGACGCGCTACGAGCCGCTTTCGAAGGCTTTTCGGTGCCCGCCCTGCGCAACTCCCGCACGACTGAGGCGCCGTCGCCGTTCTCGTACGTGGGACGAGCCTGATCACCCGGCGAGACGAGCATTTCCGTCACCGGCCCATGAGCACAGATCCGGCGCTAGACGACTGTTCAGCACAGTGACACGATGCCGTTATGGCGCCGATCGTCAACTCGATCGAGGTAGCGCAGCCGAGTGCCGTGACCTTCGACTTCGTGATTGACCCCACCAGATTTCACCTGTGGCAGTCCGGCCTGCTCGCTGGACGGATGGATCGTGACCTGGTCACCGTGGGCGCCCGCTGCATCACGACCCGCCGAATCGGCGGGCGAGCGCGCGACATCACCTCCGAGATCACAGCGTTCGACCCACCGCGGCACTGGGCCGATCACGGGCTGGACGGACCCATCCGCGGCATAGTCGATGTCACCGTCGACGCACTCGACAACGACACGCATTCCCGGGTGACGATCTCCCTCGACTTCGATGGCCGCGGCATCGGCAGGCTGCTCATTCCCCTCGTGGTGCGGCGCCAAGCCGAGCACGAGATGCCGGCAAACATGAGCCGGCTCAAGGAGCATCTTGAGAGTCGGTGAATCGTGTCCGCAACGCTGACAGTGACTCACAAAGCCATCGGGGCTGAGGTCCGTCGTGGCCCGTACGACATCGAGGTTGACGGCAAGCGTGTCGGCTCAGTCAAAATGAACGACACCTTCGAGACGGCACTCGAACCGGGGCGTCACACTTTGCAAGTTCGTAATGGTCGAAACTCAAGCCGAGCCGAGGCCTTCGACACCGCCGACGGCGAGGTCGTTGCGTTCCGATGCACCGGCAAGAGGTTCCTGCCGCTCTTCCTCGCGTCGTTCGCCGTCCCCAGACTGGCACTCGTGCTTGTTCGTACCTAGGCGCGGCGATGCACCAGTCTCGGCGGGATCACGACCCCAACTCGCCCGCAGTGATCCGGCCACTAAGCGCCCATGACGGTGGATACGAGTAGGAGCCGAACCTCGACTCCGCTTCAGTACTCACCCTTGATCACGAAGTAGGAGCCGCGGATCGTGCCGGCTAGCTTCGACTTCTGCCGGGCGAACTTGAAACGAGATGCGAGCTCCTCGGGAACCTCCATGCCCTCCGACAGCTTGAACCCGACCGCGCGTTTCGTCCCCTCCGCGAGGCCGTACATCACGTTCACCGACAGACCAGACTCATAGAACACGTAAGTCATCCGGGTCCCGTCAACCTCGAAGGAGGTCGCCTCAAGAGGGCGCGATGAGATCACGATGCCGCGTTCGTCTTTGAGGATGCGGGCCACCCACTCGACCGCCTCCGTTGCGACGCTCGCAGAGTCGACCGTGAACGCATGGTCGTACTTGTTCTGGTAGTAACGCGCCTCGTTGGCCCTCAGCCCGGCGAGAGCCTCCGCGAACGGGGACGAGTCCAGTCCGACAGTGGACACCTCCACGAAGTCGACGACCTGCGGCATACGCACCTCCCAACGACCGGTATTTCGAGAAACCGTAGCGGGTCCGGCGGGGCAATCGTCGCCTGCGAGAGGGATCTTTCCCGGGCGTCTACCCGGCGAATGCCGTGCCCGTGAGGCGCTCGAACGCCTCGACATACTTGCCGCGAGTTGCGACGACGACCTCCGACGGCAGCTGGGGCGGCGGCCCTTCCCGGTCCCAGCCGGAGTCGTGCGTCAGCCAGTCACGGACGAACTGCTTGTCGAAGGAGCACTGAGGGCCGCCGGGGCGCCACGCGTCTGACGCCCAGAAGCGAGCCGAGTCAGGGGTCAGCACCTCGTCGGCCAGCACCACGCGACCCTCGTCATCAAGACCGAACTCGAACTTCGTATCGGCCAAGACGATCCCGGCGTGCTCCGCGATCTCAGCCGCCCGCCGGTAGAGAGACAGGGTCAGCTCGCGCAAGACCTCAGCCTGCTCGCGGCCGAGCACCGTGACGATCTCGTCGAAGGCCAGCGCCGCGTCGTGCTCCCCGACCGGCGCCTTGGTCGTTGGCGTGAAGATCGGCTCGGGCAGCTGGCTGCCCTCCACCAGCCCCTCCGGTAACCGGACGCCATGCACCGTCCCGGTGCGCTCGTACTCAACCAGGGCGCTGCCGGCCAGGTAACCGCGCGCCACGCACTCGACCGGCACCATGGCAAGCCGACTGCACAACATCGACCGACCACGTAGCGCCTCGGCGTGCGGCGCGAGCTCGCCCGGGTAGGCCGCGACGTCGCCGGTGATGACGTGGTGCGGCACCAGGTCGGCGAGCTGCGCGAACCACCACAGGGAAAGCTGGCAAAGCAGCGCCCCCTTGTCGGGGATCTCGGTCGGCAGGACGTGGTCGAACGCCGAGATCCGATCCGTCGTCACCACGAGCAACTGACCGGGCCCCGCGTCGTATAGGTCGCGCACCTTGCCGGAGTGCAGGTGGTGGATGGGCAGGGTTGTAGGCACGCGTTCCTCCAGGTCGTCGAGCAGTGACGGGACCGCGGAGAGAACGCGTTTGGCATCAGCCAGTCCGGCTTCGAGCCGGCGCAGATGCTCCTCGATAATCCTCAAGACCTCGGCACTGTCGTCGCAGGCAACAACCACCCGCCGGATGTCACGAAGCGGCATCGCGACCCGGCGCAGCTGGGCGATCAGCCGGGCCTGGCGCAGCTGCGCGGGCCGGTACCGGCGGTAGCCGGTACCGGGGTCGACCACGTCAGGCTCGAGCACCGACGCACTGGCGTAGAAGCGGAGCGCGCTGACCGTCAGCCCGCTCCGCTGCGCCATCTGCCCGATCCCGAGCAGCGTCTCATCCACGCCAGTTAGCCTCAGACCTCGACATGGTTGAGAGTCAAGCAGCGGTCGGACCGAAAGGCTTCGCGACGTCCGCTGATGCGGCGAGCGGTGTGTTCGGCAGCGCGGATGCCATGCAGCCTGCAGCCACGCCGGCCAAACCGCGTCATGGAGCCGATGTGCCACCGCCATGCAGAAGACGCGTCCCCGCGGGCCAGCCAGCAAGGCCTCCGCGCTCAACCCGGACACGGCGCCAAGCTACGCCGTGACGGGCAGCCACGTCGCACTGGCGTCGGCGCGGGTCTTCTCGTAGCAATGATCCATGCATCCCGCTTGCCATCATTCGTCAGCTGATGCTAACGTTAGCAGCCCCTGACATATAGGAGCGATGATGGGACAGCCGGTCGCGATGTTCGAGGTCATCAGCCGTGACCACGAGCGCGCACAAGCGTTTTACTCGCAGCTTTTCGACTGGAAGGTGCAGCCCGATCCGACCATGGGGGGCTACGGGCTGGTCGATACCGGCTCGGGTGAGTCAGCGGTGCTCGGCGGCATCGGCCCGGCGGACGGCGACGACCGCGGCGGCGTCAAGATCTATGTGCGCGTCGACGACCTCGACCGCTATCTCGACAACGCCGAAAAGTTAGGCGGCAAGTCCATCGTGCCGCCGACCGAACTGCCGGGCGGTTACGGCAGCTTCGCCATTTTTGCCGACCCTGACGGCAATCCGGTCGGGCTTTGGGCTTCGTGACAGCAAAGCCACCGACGCCCTCCGGTGACGAAGCGACTGCGGTTTTCCGCGCGCTTGCCGAACCGCGACGGCGGGCGATGCTGCAATTGGTGCGCGATCAGGAGTTGGCTGCGGGCGATATCGCGAGCGCGTTCGACGTGACACGCACCGCGGTGAGCCAGCACTTGACGGTCTTGAAGGAAGCGGGCCTGCTGACCGAACGACGAGTGGGTACGCGTCGGTTTTATCGCGCGCGCCCTGAGGGTCTCGACGCCGTCCGCGACATGCTGGACGATTTGTGGGCAGCGTCCCTAGACGCCGCGCGGCGTCTCGTCGAGGCGGATCGGGGAATTGTGGACGGCGACGCAACGCAGCCTAGCCGCAGGCATCACGCGAGTTGAGGAGTCCGGATTGAGCACCTCGCAGGGCGGGC
Organism: Acidothermaceae bacterium; assembly: GCA_050743645.1. GTDB lineage: Bacteria > Actinomycetota > Actinomycetes > Acidothermales > Acidothermaceae > JBOGEK01. Next base: position 663 of record JBOGEK010000542.1, on the reverse strand, counting down.
CACCGGACACCGGCAATGTCGTTGCGTTTCAGCGACCACCAGTGCGTCAAGCAACGACGGTTCGCAGCGCGATCACCCACACTTTCGAGGTTTTCGTCCGCGAGATCGGCACCTGGTGGCCGTTGCAGCCGTTTTCGTTCGGCACCGCCCGCATTGCTCAGGTCACCTTCGAACGCGAGGCCGGCGGCCGGGTCTACGAAACCTGGGAAGACGGCACCGAGCGTGACTGGGGGTACGTGCTCGACTGGCAACCGCCGGCCGGCTTCACGATGACGTGGAACATCACCGGCACACCGACCGAGGTCGAACTTCGATTTCGCGAACTCGGTCGGGAGCTCACTCGGGTCGAGGTCGAACACCGCGGTTGGGACGCGCTGACTGAGGAGCAGCTGAGCGCAGCTTGCGCCTTGCCCGATGGGTATTTGGGCGGGGCGTTTCATCATGGGTGGGCGCACATTCTTTCGTGCTTCGCGACCGCGATCCACACGACTCGTAACGAAGGGTGACTGGTGGAGATTACCGACGACTACATGAGATCCAGCATGCAAAAAGCCCTTCCGTACACGGCTGTCATCTTGCACAGATCCGCGGCATACGGCGGCGACGGCACGCCAGCCATCATCTGGGAACACGGACGCCGCAACATGAAGCTCCGAGCCGAAG
>JBOGEK010000541.1:0-2429 GCA_050743645.1 Acidothermaceae bacterium | reverse complement strand
CAGCGGCCAGCGCCTTGATGCGGGGCTGCAAATCGGCGAAGACGGCGTCGGCCACCGGGCCGCCAGGAAGCAGTCGAGCAGTCATCAGCACCCGCCAGTGAAGTAAGCCGTGAATGTCGTCGCGATTGGCATCGCGATGTCAGTGTCAGTGTTTCATGGCTCGGTATTGCAGTGCTCGCGACTTCAGCCGGGTGGAACCGTCGGCCGTGCGCGCTCGCGCCGTCGCGAGCGCACGAAGATTCCGAATGCAAGGACGACGAACGCAAGCGCCACGACCGCAAACGGCCACGGACTCCATTCCTGCGTGCACGAACCGCTGCCGTCGGGGTAATTGCGGCACACCATTCCTGGGCCGTCGCGATTAAGCCACCCGATGTAGAACACGGGCGCGCCGGCTCCGGCCAGTAGCCCGATCACCTCGCGTGCCGAACCCGACCGCCAACCTGCGATCACGGCAGCTGCGAGCACCACAGGAAGCACGAAGATGCCGATCGTGAGGGCGCCCGCGATACCGACACCAAACCCCACACCGATCACGACCCAGACCAAAAACCACGACCACCTCGGTCTTTTTGGTGCCACGGTCTTCATCTGCACTCCCGGCCTCGACTGGCTAGGCCCGGTCTGCCGGCTCGGTATGGTCGGCCGGCTCGACCCGATCGGCCGGCTCGGACGGCTCGCTGACGAAGGTGCGTAGGTCGCGCGCAATGCGCACGATCTGGTGCGCAACGGGGCCAAGGCCAGGAACCCGCGCAAGCTTGATCAGGCGGTCGATCACCGGCACGGTGCGATCCACGAGTTCGCGAGTTCGTTTGGCACCTGGCGTCTGGTCGTGCACCCAGAACAAGATGACGCCCATGTGGTAAAGCCACAGCAGGTGCGGCAATTCCTCGCGCAATTGCGCGTCGACTTTCGCCGTCGAGCCATCGACCAGTTCGGCCATCAACCGGGTCGACGCCTGCCGCACCGGAAGCGATTCGGCACTGAACGGGCTGAGCGGGCTGGCCGGATCAGCCGCCGTTCGAAACAGCACTCCGGCGAAATCGTGGTACGGCTCGATGATGTCGAGCTGCGCATGCAGCACACCGAGCAGTCGCTTGCGCAAGGTGCGTTCTTTCTCGAGTACAGGCTGGGCCGCGAGGCCTAGTTCGGCATGCACTTGGCTGTAGTACGCCTGGATCAGATGTTCTTTGGATTCGAAGTGGTAGTAAGCGTTACCGACGGAAACCCCAGCACTTTCGGCGACAGCACGCATCGTCGTCCGCTCGTAACCGCGCTCGCGAAACAATGCGAGCGCGGTCGCGAGGATGTGTGCGCGCGTCTGCTCGGCCTTGGCAGTCCGCGTGGTTTCAGCAATCACAGCGAGTGTTCTGCCCTTCGATCTGGCTCAGCCGCCAGGCACGTTGCGCGGCGACTCGCTTCGACACGGAGGTGATGACCTTACGGGCGAGCGGGTTCAGCGCGGGCGTTGCCATCAGGGCGGACACCCGGCGATAGTCGCGCAACGCCCACAAGCAGACCACCCACGCCTGGCCGTCGACGAACACCTCGCCGTCGTCGGAAATCGCGGTGATCTCGTTGAGCGTGCGCGCATGGTCGAGCTCCGGAAATGCGCTTCTGGCCTCGGCCGATCCAGCGGCGACGAAGTCGAGCCGCACCAACTGAGGGCGCGATTCGAGCCACCGGCGCGCCCGCGAACAGGTTGGGCACGCCGGGTCGTAGAGCACGGTCAGCGCGTTCATTCAGATCTGCTTCGGCGGCGTCGTGAAGCCGGCGGGGCGCACCGGCGGCCGGGGTGCCGCAACAGGTGTCGTCGCACGGTGCCGCAACTTCGCCAAGACGTACAGGTTCGTGAAATGCATCGCACCGAGCACGAGCAGCACCAGGCCCACCTTGCGGGACAGTGCCTCGATCGCCTGTTGCGCGCCCGCCACCTCGTAGCCAATCTTGAGGGCGAGGACGACGTAGCCGAAGTTCACGAGGTAGAAGCCGACGAGCAACAGTCGATTGACGGAGTCGGCGAGCTCGGAATTGCCTTTGAACACGTCGACCAGGAACACCCGGCCGCCGTGATGGAGCGTTCGTCCGACCCAGACCGTCAGCGCGACGCTGACCGTCAGGTAGACCAGATACGTGTAGTCGATCGTGTTCATGAGCGGTCCTCCCCTTTTTTTGAACGTGTTCAGAACAAGATACAGGCGGACGCCGGACGCGTCAAGATCGTTCCGAACACGTTCAGTTCAGCTGGGTGGAGTTGGCCACTCCGGCCCCGGCCGCCGTACGATCCGGCGCTTGTCCGACGACCTCGGGGACGTCTCACACGGAGCGCTCACACGGAGCGCTCACACGGAGAGCGCCTCATCGAGTGCATTACGGAGAGCCCCACCCAAGAGCCTTTGCTCTGCTGCGTAGACGCAGCAGAGCAAAGC
>JBOGEK010000540.1:0-6349 GCA_050743645.1 Acidothermaceae bacterium | reverse complement strand
GTCTCGGCCTGTGCTTCTTCAGAGCCGAACGGGACGCAGCTCGGCTCGGCGACGCCGGCCGCCTTCAACTTGTCGGCGTCAGCCTTGTACTCGTCCCACGTCGTGGGAGCCGCCGAGATGCCGGCCTTCGTGAAGAGGTCCTTGTTGTAAAACAGCGCACGCGCGCTCGAGGTGTACGGGATGCCATATTCGGTGCCGCTGACCTGGCCCTGGTCGGCGAATGACTTGAGCAGGTTCGCCTGCGTCGCCGAGTCGAGGATCTGGTTGACCGGGTAGACCTTGTCAGTCACGCCCGCGTAGTCGGCGCTGCCTTGGGCGATGTCGGGCTCCTGGCCGTTCTGCACCATCTGCGCGATCTGGTTGTCGACGTCATTCCAGTTGATGACGTTCACATTGACCTTGATCTGCGGGTAGACCTTGTTGAAATCGTCGACGATGCCCTGCCAGAACTTCTGGCCGGAGTTGTCGGCCGTCGGGCCGTTGCCATAGTCGGCAGCGACCAGCTTCAAGGTGGCCGCCGGAATGCTCGATGGATTCGCCGAACCCGCGGGCGCCGACGAACCGCCCGTGCTGGGCGACGACGCCGCCGAAGTGGGCGTGGTCGAGGTGCTGCCGGTCGCAGTCGTCTTCTTGCTGGACGAACACGCGCTCAGTGCCAACGCCGCGACCACGCTGACTGACAGCGCCGCAACTGCGCGCTGCTTCATCGGTGTCGCGCCGTGACCGCGCCGGGCCGACCCGGCGCCGCGCTTGGCGAGCTTCATGTGAGTACCGCTTTCTCGAGTCCGAGTAATCCAAGTAATGCGAGTGGTCCGCGTAGTCCAGGTCGTACAAGTGGTGCGAGTAGCCCGCGTGGTGCGAGAGGCCGACGATGCAGTTTCGAAACCGCGCGCTGGTTCCGTCCCCTTTGTGCCAGGTAGTTGGGTTACCGCCCGGTCTGTGGGCCGCGATCGGCATCGCGGTTGACGGCATGGTGCGGCAGTGGTCTGGACCACGTCAAGTCTCTACGGTCACGAATACGCAACTTCGCGCACGGCAGCGCAGCGTAGGACATGCCGAAGCCCGATGCGCGGCGATCCTTACCGAAACCGGCCAGTTCGGGTCGATTGACAGTGATCAGGCAGTGATTAGGCAGTGACGACCCGCACGCCACGATTCGCGAAACGTTCCGCGGTAGCCGGCGCGATGCCGGTGTCGGTCACCAGCACATCGACCCGCTCGGTGCCGCAGATGCGAGCAAACGCCGACCTGTCAAGGTCGACACTCGCCGCTGCCACCACGACCTGCCGGGCCCGCGCAACCATGAGCGCGCAGCCTTCGGCGTCGAGTTCGTCAGTGGCCGTCACACCGAATTCGGGGTCTACCGCCGCTGGCGCCACGACCACGCTGTCGAGCGAGATCCCCTGGAGCAACAATCCGGCCAGCGGCCCCGACAGCGTCATCGAGTGCGGTGCGAGCACCCCGCCGGTAGTGACGACCTTCAATCCCGGACGACGGACCAGGTTCGCCGCGATGCTGAGATCATTCGTGACCACCGTCAAAGCCACCCCTGAGCGAGCGGAACTGCGCGAGACCGCCGATTCGTTCGTCTCTGCCGCAGCTTTCGACGCTTCGAATCGGACGCCGATCGCGTGCCCGACCTGGGCAGCCAGCGCGGTGCCGGCGAGTCCGACGACCGCGCCTGGGTGCAGCAGCGACGCGACCTGGCCGGCGATCCTCCTGGCGTGTGGCGGGGCGATCGCGCCGGCCCCGCTCATCCCGACCGGAGCGCCGTCGAAGATCGTGGCGGCGGCAGGCGCAGCGTTGTGCAGCGCGGCCCCGCGCAACCGCACGAGTCTGCGCTGCTTGCCGAGGGCGTCGAAGTCGCGGCGAACGGTGGCCTGCGAGACGCCGAGCCGCTCGGCCGCCGTCTCTACAGTGAGCCGGCCGTCATTGCTCAGCAGTTCGAGCAACTCGGCCCAACGGCTGTACCGGTCCACCGTCGTTGCCCTCCTGTCGAGCGTGGCTGGTTGTCATTTCGGCCTAGACCAGTTGAGATTCGTGGCACGGCGGGCCGTCAATTCGCGCAGTTTGCGACTGTTCTCAGGTGGCCGAGCCTGCACAATGTACCGCGCAATCTCGCAGCTGCCGAAGCTATTGAACAGTTTCACGCAAATCTGTGCATGATTTGCGCACGCCGCGGTTGGGTATGTGACGCTCCTCCTCAGCTAGACCAGTCCGCGCTGGGGTGCGGCCCCGTGGAAGTCGTCGGCCCGCGATGACGCGCACTGGTCTAGTCGTGGCCTTCGCCGTCCGACCCACTCGTGGCACTACGCCGTCCGGCGAACTTATGCACTGCGCCGTCCGGCGAACTTCACTGACTGCACCGATCAGGCGCGCGGACGGCGTAACGGCCGACGTGCCTGCGAGACTGGACGGATGACCGAGGGACCGCTGATCGTGCAATCCGATAAGACGCTGCTGCTCGAGATCGACCACGAGCAGGCCGCGGCCTGTCGGCGTGCGATCGCTCCGTTCGCCGAACTCGAACGCTCACCCGAGCACGTGCACACCTATCGGGTCACCCCGCTCGGGTTGTGGAACGCGCGGGCCGCCGGGCACGACGCCGAGATGGTCATCGACGCGCTGCTCACCTACAGCCGCTACCCGGTGCCGCACGCGCTGTTGGTCGACGTCGCCGAGACGATGGCCCGCTACGGGCGTTTGCAGTTGCAGAACGACCCGGTGCACGGCCTGGTGCTGCATTCGATCGATCGCGCAGTGCTCGAAGAGGTGCTCCGCAGCACCAAGGTGGCGCCGATGATCGGCGCCCGGATCGACGACGACAGCGTTGTCGTGCATCCGAGCGAGCGAGGCCATCTCAAGCAGGTGCTGCTCAAGCTGGGTTGGCCGGCCGAAGACCTGGCGGGCTACGTCGACGGCGAGGCTCATCCGATTTCGTTGCGCGAAGAGGGCTGGGAGCTTCGGCCGTACCAGCGTGAGGCGGCCGAGGGGTTTTGGCACGGCGGGTCGGGTGTCGTGGTGTTGCCTTGTGGCGCAGGTAAAACGCTGGTCGGCGCGGCGGCGATGGCAAAGGCGCAGGCCACCACGTTGATTCTCGTGACGAACACCGTGGCTGCCCGGCAGTGGCGGCACGAGTTGCTCAAGCGCACCAGCCTCACCGAAGCAGAAATCGGCGAATACTCGGGCTCCCGCAAGGAAATTCGGCCTGTCACGATCGCGACCTATCAGGTCATGACGACCCGCCGCAAAGGCGTCTACGCCCACCTCGAGCTGTTCGACGAGCACGACTGGGGCCTCATCCTCTACGACGAGGTGCACCTGTTGCCCGCGCCGATTTTTCGATTCACCGCTGACATCCAGTCGCGGCGTCGGCTCGGGCTGACCGCGACGTTGGTGCGCGAAGACGGCCGCGAGGGCGATGTATTCAGCCTCATCGGTCCCAAGCGGTACGACGCGCCGTGGAAGGACATCGAAGCCCAGGGCTACATCGCGCCGGCCGACTGCATTGAAGTTCGGGTGACGCTCACCGAGCATGAGCGGCTGCTCTATGCCACCGCCGAACCCGAAGACCGCTACCGGCTCGCGGCCACCACCGAGACGAAGACCAAGGTGATCGAGGCGCTGGCCGCGCGCCACACCGACGACCAACTGCTCGTGATCGGCCAATACCTCGACCAACTGGCCGACCTCGGCGAGCGGCTCGACGCACCCGTCATCACCGGTGAGGTGCCCGTGAAGGAGCGCGAGCGGCTGTTCGACGCGTTCCGCAATGGCGAAATCACCACGCTCGTCGTCTCGAAGGTGGCGAACTTCTCGGTCGACCTGCCCGAAGCCTCGGTGGCAATCCAGGTCTCGGGTTCGTTCGGATCGCGCCAAGAAGAGGCCCAGCGGCTCGGCCGGTTGCTGCGGCCGAAGCACGACGGCCGCACCGCCCGCTTCTATGCGGTGGTGGCCCGCGACACGCTCGACCAGGATTACGCCGCACACCGGCAACGCTTTCTCGCCGAGCAGGGTTACGCCTACCGCATCATCGACGCCGACGACGTCCTCGCCGGCGAAGAGATCTAACCGACTCGGCCGAGCGCCGTCGTCGCCTCGGCCTGCAGCGCGGCCGAGGTCGGCGGGCTGCCGAGACGCAGATCCTGGAACGCGAAGAACGTCGCGCCCTTCAGCAGATAGATTCCGCTGATCCCGATGGTTTGGCCGCTAAAAGTTGCCGTGCCCGACACCGTCGCCGCTTTGTCCGCCAGCCCCGTAATGTCGGACGTCGCCAGGCTCGCGTTGGTGCCGGCCGGCAGTTTCTGCTGCACGTCGGCCTTTACCTGCGCTTCTCCCTGCGAAAATGCCGCCGCGGCCTGCGAGGCGTCGGCCGCCTGGGCCACCTCGACCGTGAACACGTTCGTCGTTTGCCCGCCGTATGTGCAGAGTTTCGTCTGATTGGCCGTTGATTCCACGCCCGGCCCGAACGAGGCGCCGGCGAGCGACGACGCCTCAGCCTGGGTGACGAGCTGGCAGGGATCAAGGGCCGTCGCCACGGCCGCAATGCTTCCGGCCACAGTGGCGGACGGCGGTGGTGATGCCGCCGGCGGGGTCGAGGCGACCGCTGAACTCGGTGCCGCGACCGTCGACGCGGCAGCCGACGACGTCGATGCAGCTGTCGTCGCGGTCGAGGTCGTTCCGATCGTCGTGTCGGTCGCTGTCTTGGACGACGAACTACACGCCCCTGCCCCCAGAGCCAAGCCGACAACGCTCAACGTGACAACGATGCGGCGCATGTCATATCCCCCTCGAGTCGGATGGCAAAAAGTGAAGGAGATGCGCTGCGAACGCGCATCGGTAGCAACTACGTATAGAGGGGCCGCTTCCGACTCAGGCCGCGGTATGTTTCGTCGCATGGCCGGTCGCTGGCCGTTTGTCGGCCGCGTCCGCGAGCTCGCCCACGTCGAGGCGCTGCTCGCCGCAGGCGTCGGAGCGCTCGTCGTGGGCGAGCCTGGCGTCGGTAAGTCCGCGTTCGCGCGCGAAGTCGGCCGCCGGGCCGAAGCAGCAGGAGCCACCGTCGGCCAGGTCGCTGGCCATGCCGTTTCGAGCGGGACGCCATTCGAGACATTCGCCGGTGCGCTGTCCGACAGCCGAGATCCGACCGAGCTCGATGTGGCTGACGTCGTCGCGCGGCTGTTCGCGACCATCGCCGCGCCACCCGGAAAGCCGCCGCTGCTCGTCGTCGACGACGTTGCACTGATCGACGAACGCTCGGCGCAAGTGTTGCTGCGCATCGCGGCAGCGAACACCGCGATCATCGTCGCCACCGCGCCCGAGTCGACGCCATTGCCGCCAGCGATCGATCGGTTGTGGCGTGACGGCTTGTGTGAACGCATCGACCTGACACCACTGTCGGACGACGAGGTCGCGGCCTTCGTCGAGGCTGTGCTCGACGGCCCGGTCGACGCTGCGACCGCGCGCACGTTTGCCGACCGCTCCGGCGGCAACCCGCTGTTCTTGCGCGAACTGCTGACGGCAACGCTCAACGAGTCGCTGCTGGTCAGACGCGACGTCGGCGGCGACCACAGCTGGGCGCTGGTGGCGCAGCCGCCGGTCAGCCGGGGAATCCGCGAGACGGTCGCTACGCGGCTGGCCGGGCTCCCAGAAGCGCAACGGTCGGCGCTCGAACTCATCGCCGCCGGCGAGCCACTCGCTGCCGCGGTAGCGGCCGACCTGGTCGGCGAAAACGTGCTCGACGAGTTGGCAACTGAGCGGCTTCTCGTCGTCCGAGATGGACTTGGCGGGCCAACGATCTCGACCGCACATCCGGTCTACGGCGAGGTGCTGCGCGCAGACGTGTCGGTGCTGCGCTTGCACCGGCTGCGCTTGTTGCTGGCCCGGCGGCTGGAAACAGGCGCACGGCCACTACCGCACGACCTCGTGCGCGCCGCGGTATGGAGGCTCGACAGCGGCCAAGCCGGCGACGCCGAGCGGCTTGTTGATGCGGCGCGAGCCGCCCGGAGCATCAGCCTGGCCACCGCTGAACGGCTGGCTCGCCATGCGTACGAGACGAGCGGATCGCTACCCGCGGCGCTGTTGCTCGCCGAAGTGCTCACCCACAGCGGCCGGACTGACGCCGCTGCCGAGTTGACTGCGCGGTTGCCTCCCGAGTCGCTGCATCCTGCCGATCGTGAGGCGATCGTGTACTGCGCGGCGATCGGCCAGGGGCTTTTGAGCGGCGATCCGGGTGCGGGAGCCGACCTGGTGGCTGGCGTGCTCGCGGGCGATCCGGCGGCGTCCGACCAGTTGCATGCGTTGCACGCGGCCTTGCTCGCGTTCGATGCCCGCTTCGAAGCGGCCCTTGAGG
>JBOGEK010000539.1:0-15571 GCA_050743645.1 Acidothermaceae bacterium | reverse complement strand
GGCGCAAGGCGGCCCGCATACCGGTGCGACTGCTCCCGGTGCGGCGACGCGTCAAGGACTCGCGGGTGGACGGCGAGAGGTCGATCGTCGCGATCCGACGACGTAGTGCCGCGGCGGGGGCGACGCGGCGAACCGCGAGCGGTGTGAGTCCGAGCTGGGCGTAGAAGCGGTTGGCCTCTCGCGACATCGGAGAGACGGTGACCGTGATCTGCTCGGCACCGATCTCTTCGGCGTGGGCGGCGGCGGCACCCATCAGGGCACGGCCGACGCCATGGCGACGGAAAGGCTCCGCGACGACCGTGTATTCAACCTGGACGCACGCGGTCTCGTTCATTGCCCCGAGCGGGACGGTGGTCAGCATGGCCATGCCGGCGACCTGGCCGCTCATTGTTGCGAGCAAGATCCGGCTGCTCGGCCGGTGCAGCAGGCTGAGCACTCGCTCGGCAATCTTGCGGTCGTCGGCAAGCGCGGCCAGCCGGCCGGTGAGCGCGCCGCAGCGCTTGAGTTCAGCCCACAAAACAACAAGATCGGGCAGGTCTGACTCATCGGCAACCCGCACCGAGATGTGAGAACGCGTCACCACTTGCTCCTGACCTACGTCCGGACGCATGCCCGGCGTCAACCAAAGCTTGGTGTAGCTGGCTCAGTTCTCGCGTCGCGGGCCAAAGCCTGTGCACCAGCGACAGTGTCGAGCCCTGAATTTTCGCGCCCCCGAAGGACTTTTGCGGAGCGTAGCGAGCTTTCACGATTCTGGGGAGTCCCCTGATCAAGGAGACAACGCGATCCGGACACGAGCGGCGTGTCTGGCACTTCCGGCCTGAACCGGCTGATCTTGCGCGAGCGTGGCGGGTGAAATGTCCAAGGATATGGGCGATCAACTGAATATGTGGTGACGCACTGCTTCACCGTGCACACGTTTCGTGTTCGAAGTAGTGCAGATGAGCTCGAAAAATAGTCACCGAATGATCACGGTGATCAACGCTCCAATAGCGGCGCGGCCTTGATCGGTGCGGTTGGCAGCCGATGCTGCTGCTCCTTCTCCGCGCGCAGTGACTCCCCCGAGGCCGCCTCGCGCCGTGACGACGGGGCCGCTTCGGGTTGACACCGCCCAAGAACCGACGGCTCGGCGACCAGAAGTGGCGACTCGGCGCGGACGTGTCCGACAAATGTTCAAAGATTCACCGGAGGCTTTGCCCCGACCGCACTCGGCTCGCTACGGTGTCTCACGACGAGCCCGGGTTCTGAGTAGAGAACGTCCAAGACCGGGGAAGGCTTGGACGGCGCCAAAGGCACCCGGGCTCGCTGCATTCCCGCAAGAAGCCGCTCAGGCGGTCAGGCGGCGCCTTCGCCCTGCCTGTCAGCTCCCGGCACCACCTCGCAAAAAGCCGCTCAGGCGGCGCCTTCGCCGAGGTAGGCCGCTTTCACTCTCGGGTCGACCAACAGCGCCGACGCGGCATCCGACATCACGATCGAACCGGTCTCGAGCACGTAACCGCGGTGGGCGATCGACAGTGCCTGCGACGCGTTCTGCTCGACGAGCAGCACCGTGGTGCCTTGCCCGTTGATCTCGCCGATGATCTCGAAGATTTGCTGCACCAAAAGCGGCGCCAACCCCATCGACGGCTCATCGAGCAGCAGCAGCCGGGGCCGCGACATCAGGGCCCGCCCGATGGCGAGCATCTGCTGCTCACCGCCGGAGAGCGTGCCGCCGTCCTGGGTGCGCCGCTCGAGCAGGCGCGGAAACAAGGTGAATACGCGGTCGAGATCTTCCTTCCGGGCCTTGCCGAAACGGTAGGCGCCCATCTGGAGGTTCTCGAGCACGGTCATCCGAGGAAACACCCGTCGGCCTTCGGGCGAATGCCCGATTCCTAAGGCCACGACGTCGTGCGCCGCCATGCCGTCGATACGTTGGCCGTCAAAGCGCACTTGGCCTTCATAGGGGTGGAGTTGCCCGGAGATCGTGCGAAGCGTCGTCGTCTTGCCCGCGCCGTTCGCGCCGAGCAACGTGACGATCTCGCCTTCGCCAACCTCGACCGTGATCCCTTTCAGTGCGCCGATCGCGCCATACCGAACCTTCACCTCATGGAGTTCGAGCATCGCCACTAGAACTCACCTCGGTGTGGTTGTTCGCGATCCGCAGCGGGAGTATCGGGAGCCTCTGTCACCTCGGGCCCGGTGGGCACCTCGGAATCCGCCGGCGCGTCAGCTGCCTTGCCCAGGTATGCCTCGACAACCGCCGCATTGCGTTGGACGGCGGCCGGCAGACCCTCAGCAATGACTCTTCCGAAGTTGAGGACGACGACCCGCGTGGCCACCGACATCACGAGTCGCATGTCGTGCTCGATCAACAAGATGCTGACCGCCATCTCGGCGTTGACGTGCCTGATCAACGCTTCGAGTTCTTGCTTCTCGACTGGATTCGTTCCGGCCGCTGGCTCGTCGAGCAGCAACAACTGCGGCTTGGTGCCGAGTGCGCGGGCAATTTCAAGGCGGCGCTGAGCCCCGTACGGCAGCGACGCCGCCAGTTCATTCGCGCGGCCGCGGAGTCCGACGAACTCGAGCAATTCGAGCGCGCGCTTGTCGCCTTCGCGCTCCTCCCGACGCATGTACGGCAGCCGCAACATCGCGCCGATCGGGCCGGTGTGCTGCCGAGACTCGATACCAATCTTGACGTTTTCAAAAGCGGTGAGCGCGCCGAACAACCGAATGTTCTGGAAGGTTCGGGCAATGCCGAGCTTGTTCACTCGGTGCACCTTGCGGCCCAACACCGAAGTGGGCACGCCGTTAGTCGGACGGAAAAGGATCGAGCCTTCTTGTGGCGTGTACACACCGGTGATCGAGTTGAACAGTGAGGTCTTGCCTGCGCCGTTCGGCCCGATGACGGCGAGGATCTCACCGCGCGCCTGCTGCAACGTGACGTCGGCCAGGCTCGTCACGCCACCGAAGCGTAACGTGACGTGATCGACAGTGACGATGGGGTCTGTTACTCCCGCTGAGGCGTGCGGCGATTCGGTGGCTGTGCTCACGGGTTCTCCCCGACTGGCTGACTGAGCGCATCAGGCCCGGTCAGGCCCGCCTCGGTCATCGCGATTTCTCGCGCTCTGCGTCGAGACGGCCATATTCCTTGCGGGCGATAAATCATCATGACTACGAGTAGCGCGCCCAAGTACAAAAACAGGTCTTCGAGCTTGATGTAGGTGCGCAAAGCGTTCGGTAGCCACTGAATGATGGCGGCGCCCAGAACAGCGCCGGGCAGCGAGCCCATGCCACCGAAGATCACCAGAACGAGCACCAGAATCGACTGCTGCAAGACGAAGCTCTGTGGTGTGATCGCCTGAATCTTGCTTGCGAAGAGCACGCCGGCAAAACCAGAGGTCGAGGCACCGATGGCGAACGCCATGAGCTTGTATTTGTAGGTGTTGACACCACTCGCCTCTGCAGCGACTTCGTCTTCACGAATCGCGGTCCACGCTCTGCCGACGCGTGAGTTTTCGAGGCATCTGAACATCACCAGGATGACGACGACGAAGACGAGCAACAGGTAGTAGTACGGCAGGTTGTCGATTCGCCACTTGTAGTGAATGCCGAACAAATTCACCGAAAAATGTGGAATTGGCTTTGGCGGTCCTTGCGCGCCACCGGTAACTGTGCCGAGGTTGTTTGCGTAAATGTAGATGATCTCACCGAAGCCGAGAGTCACGATGGCGAGATAGTCGCCTCGTAGTCGGAGCGTCGGCGCTCCGAGAATCACTCCGGCAATCATCGCTGCCAGCACCGCAAAAATGATCGTGACGAACGGGTTGAAGTGGTGCGGCGGTTTGATCGGGAGTGAGCCGGTCCAAAACGCGCACGAATAAGCGCCGATCGCGTAGAACGCAATGTACCCAAGGTCGAGCAGGCCAGCAAATCCGACGACGACATTGAGTCCGATGGCGAGCAGGATGTAGACGCCAATCTGGTCGACGGCGACCTCCTGCCAGAAGTTCGACAAGAAGTGCGGCAGCACAATCGCGATTAACAGCACCGCGGCGTACGTCTGGTAACGGGTTCGCTTGGTGCGAAACAGGTTGAACCGCTGCAGCACGGCAGTACCGCGCGCAATGTCGGGCGCGATCGCATCGCGGCCGACCATGGCTCCCCACAGCGCGAGGCCGAGCACCAGGAAAACGACGACGCGACCGCTGAACAAGGACGCGGTAATGCCGTGAGTCGGATTGTTCAGCGAGCCTGACGGCCCCGTCATCAATGCAAACACCAAGCTGGCAAGCAGGCAACCGAACAACTTTCGGATTCGGTCGTCCGCGAAAAACGTGCGAGCCTGGCGTGATCGGCTGCGAGTGGGTGGGGCTGTTGTGATCATGCCGATCTCCCAAGCCGTTCTCCGAGAATGCCGGTCGGCCGCACGAGAAGCACGAGAACCAGAATCGCGAACGAGACGACGTCGACCCATTGCGCGCCGAAGCACGGCTGCGAAAGGTTTTCAATGATTCCGAGCAGCAGGCCGCCGAGCATGGCGCCGCGAATGTTGCCGATGCCACCCAGGACGGCCGCCGTGAATGCTTTGAGCCCCGGGGTGAAGCCCATTCCGTAGCTCACGCCGGCCCCGCCGAGACCGAACAAGAACCCGGCGGCGCCTCCGAGCAAACCTCCCACCACGAACGTCTGGGCGATCACTTTGTTGATGTCGACGCCCATGAGCGACGCCGTGTCGGCGTCTTGCGCAACCGAGCGAATGCCTTGGCCGAGGCGGGTGACGTTCACCAACCGATCCAGCATGATTAACATCACGACGGCCGAAATGGCGATCACCGCGTCGTAGACAGTGATCGGCGCGCCGCTGATGGTGAAGAGCGGCTTAGTCGGCGTCAGTGTGAATGGCGCCTTGATAGTGCGTGAATCGCGGCCGAATTCCTTGCCTGCCAAGCTCAAAAGGAAGTACGACATGCCGATCGCACTGATCAAGAACGCGAGCTTCGGCGCGTTTCGACGGCGAAGCGGCCGATACGCCACCCGCTCCAGGATGAAGGCGATGATCCCGCCGAATATCGCACCGGCCACGATGCCAGCGACGACATACCAGACCGACGCGTAGCCGCTCGGATGCTTGTCTCCGATCAGCCAGTTGACGACGAAAAGGCCGCCGAACCCCCCCGACATGAAGACTTCACTATGCGCGAAGTTAATCAACTGCAAAACGCCGTACACCAACGTGTAACCCAGTGCGATCAACGCATACAAAAAGCCATTGGCAAGGCCAGGGATGAAATAATCCCAAAAATGCTGCGTCAGACACATTGGCCTGCCGCTCCTCTCGGATGACTCAGCCGGCTCGACTCATGCGGGTGGTCGGGCACTCTTGCGAGCGCCCGACCACCCAAAACGTCAGCCGGTCAGGAGGTTGCCGCGAGACCCAGCGAGGTGATCTTGCCATCCTTCACTTGGTAGACGTAGACCGACGTCCCTGAGATGTTGCCGTTCGCTTCGAACTTCACTTCCTTGGTGATGCCTTTGTAATCGACGGTCTTCAATGCGGTCTCGACGCTCTGGCGAGTTGCCTTGGTGCCCAGCGTCTT
Organism: Acidothermaceae bacterium; assembly: GCA_050743645.1. GTDB lineage: Bacteria > Actinomycetota > Actinomycetes > Acidothermales > Acidothermaceae > JBOGEK01. The sequence continues at coordinate 9,998 of JBOGEK010000539.1, read as the reverse complement.
CAGCACGGAAATGATCGTGTTTGCAGCGTCAAACGCCTCGGGTGAGTACGTGCCACTGTCGAACCCGGCGAGCGCCTTGAACTTCGTCAAGAAGTCGGCTGCCGCAGGGTTGTTCGAGATGTCGGCGCATGCGCAACTGATGTAGGTGCCTTCAGCCACGTTCGCACCGGCTTGCTGGATGTACTTCGGGTCGAGGCTGCCGTCGTCGGAGAACAGGTGGCCGCTGTATCCGGCCGCATTGAGCGCCTTGGCGAGCAGTGCGAAGTCGCAGTAGTAGCCGGCGTAGAACACGGTGTCAGCACCGGAGTTCTTCACCGTGGTCGCGACGCCGGTGTACTGCTGGGTGTTGCCGGAGCCGGCCTGGCACTGCGTGGTTCCGGGCACCGACGCGTGAGTCACCGCAGCGCCGTCCTTCTTGGCTTGCGCCTCGAAGGCTCCTTCGAGTGGCTGACCGTACGCACTCGCGTCGTCGATCGCGTAGATGGTCTTGGCGCCGAGCTTCTTCACCGCGTAGTCGGCATCGGCCGGGCCCTGCGCGTTGTCATCGGCCACGACGCGGAAGAACGACGCCCAACCGCCGTCAGCCAAGGTCGGTGAGGTCGCGGACGGGCTGACGGTCGCCAGGTTCGCGTCGGCAAACTTGGGTTCGGCGGCCTTCGTCGCTCCGCTGAACGCGGGCCCGACGACCGCGATGACGGCCTTGTTGTCGATGAGCTGCTGCGCCGCGGCGGGCGACTTGTCGCCGGAGCCCTGGTCGTCGGCTTCGGTGTACTTCAGCGTGAACGGCAAATCGCCTGCCTGGTTGGCTTCGTTGACGGCAAGCTGTACGGCCCACTTCATGTTGAGGCCCAGCTGGGCGTTGCCGCCCGACAGCGGGCCCTGGTAGGCGATCGTGAACGATGGCTTGTTGCCGCCACTACTGCCCGACGAGCCGCCGGACGAGCTCTTCTTGCTGCTCGCACACGCTGAAAGGGCGAGGCCCAGGACGATGACGGGGGCGACGGTAAGGGTTAACCGACGGTTGAGCACGCTGACTCCTCCTTGGATGAGGACAGCCGGACGCCGATTTGTGACGAGCGGTCAACTGCCCCTGCACTGTTGGGCGGAACGTACATCGGAATCGACTCCGGCCCAAGCACCATTCACGAGTCTTAACCTGGTCGTGATCTATTAGTTTCACGCTTAACCTCAGGGCAGCGTGTTAGGACGGTTCTGCGTCCTCCGGCTCGGGCGTGATCACGGCTTCGGCGACCGCGCGCATGCTGATGCGCTGGTCCATTGCGGCCCGCTGGATCCAACGGAAAGCCTCGGGTTCAGTGATCGCCAACTGCGTTTGGAGCAACCCTTTCGCCCGCTCGATGGCCTTGCGTGCATCGAGTCGATCGGTGAGATCGGCGACTTCGGCCTCAAGAGCCGACATCTCGGCGTAACGGCTCAATGCCATCTCGATCGCGGGCAACAGATCCGATGAGCTGAACGGTTTCACCAGGTAGGCCATCGCGCCGGCGTCACGTGCCCGCTCGACGAGGTCGCGCTGGGAGAACGCGGTCAAGATGACGACTGGCGCGATGCGCTGCGCCGCGATCCGCTCGGCAGCAGAGATCCCGTCAAGCAGCGGCATCTTGACGTCGAGGATCACCAGGTCGGGCCGTAGTTCTTCGGCGAGCGCAACCGCCCGCTCACCGTCACCGGCCTCGCCGACGACGTCATAGCCGAGCTCATCGAGGGTCTCTTTGAGGTCGAGCCTGATCAGTGCCTCGTCTTCGGCGATAACGACGCGTTTGCGGGCGTCGGCCTGCGCTGACGTTTCCGGTTCGACGGCCTGCGCGCTTACTCCGGCGCCCGGCGGGCCGGGTCTGGGAATCGCTCGCAATACCGCCGCGACGTCGGCCGGGGTCGGGCCCCGCTGGTTCGTCGCGTCGTCCCTCGTGTCATCGTCCCGCACGCAGGCAGCCTAGCCGGAGCCGGTAGATTGGCCGACGCAGCCGCGAGCTTCGCGACCGCGCCCCGGTAGCCCAACGGCAGAGGCAATGGTCTCAAACACCATCCAGTGTCGGTTCGAATCCGACCCGGGGTACTTTCCGGGGCGGATGAGAATCCGCACCCATGTCGCCGTCGGTTCGAATCCGACCCGGGGTACTTTCCGGGGCGGATGAGAATCCGCACCCATGTCGCCGTCGGTTCGAATCCGACCCGGGGTACTGCGTCGAAATCGGCCACAATTTGCTGAAATCGAGCAACTTCCCGGACCGGATTCGAACCGATCATCAAACCGGTCGAGCAGCTGGCTCAGTCGAGCCCGTAGATACGCACGACCTCCCCGGACGGTGTGGCACTGCCCGCCGATTCGCCGTGGTTGGCTACGTACACCTCGCCGCTCGGTGAAATCGCAATTCCCGTCGGTGCGAACAGCCCGTCGACCGGCAGGGTCGTCACGTTGCCCTGCTTGTCGATACGCACGAGTGCTCCCGGCACCGTGGGAGGCGACAGCAGCCCTCCGGTGTTCAGTTCGGTGGCCAGTAACCGACCGTGGTTGTCGAACGCGATCGCCGTGACGGCGGTCAATCCGCTCGCATAGACACGCATTTTCCCATTCGCCTCGACCCGATAGATCTGCGAACCACCGGGCAACGAGGGCACGCCGCGCAACGTGCCGACGTACAACGCGCCGTCCGGACCAACTGCGACAGAGGTGGGTACCGCCTGGGCTTGGATCGTCATGGCGACCGGCCCGAGCACTCCGGCCGGCACGGTTTGCGCTTCGGTCGGGAACCGAGCGAGGAGGCTCACGGTGCCTTGCTCGTCGACGTACAGCAGGCTGTTCGCCGCCGCGTCGACGACGGCGTAGCCGTCCTTGTAACGGGTGACGTCGTACGGATCGGAGTCGTAGACCGTTTCACCGAGACCGCCCAGCGTGGCGGCGTCTTGTGGGTGCGCAGCCGCGTATGCCGCGAAATCGACAGCCGGGGTCCAGGTGTTGTGCGCCCGCGACGCGAGCAACGCCTTCCCACCCACGCCGGAGAACGGCGCCGGCAGCGCGGTCGATCCGTCGGCCTGGACCAACGAATCCTGATACAGGACGACGAGGGAATCGTGGTTCAGGGCAACTGCCGCCGGCCCGGTAGCCGTCATCGAATCTTGCTCGATCACCGACGGCAAGCCGGTCAAGACGTGCTTGACGCCGCTCCTGCTGACGAGGTCGACCGACGCGGTGTCGCCGACGCAGTGCTGCGTTGTGCCTTGCCCCTCCGTCGATGGAGCGGTGATGCAATCGGTGCCACCGGTGCCTGACTCGGCCACGTAGACGCCGTTGCGAGTCCAAAGCAGATGCTTCGGACTGTTGAGCCCGGTTGCGACAACTTTCAGCGTGGGCTGGCTCGAAGCCGCCACAGCGGTCGGAATCGCAGGCAACACCACCCCCATGGCCACCGACGTACCGATCGCAACGACCGTTACCGTTCTTCTGATCTTTCGCATGCCGCCTCCCCTACGACGTATGGGGCGGCGCCCAACTGCGGAACTGCCATGGCGACCGATAAGTCGCCAACGCGGGCTCTCGCAGACTCCGCCCCGAAATCCCAGCCGATCGGCTGGCGCGGCAAATGCTAGACCGCAGGCACGCATTGACAACAGGGCTCGGCGGTCGCGAACTCCAGCGAGCGCAGCGTTTCCTGCCGATCTGTGCTCAGCTGTATGCGGGTGCGTCGCTCTCGAGGGTGTCGCCAATCCGGTGCACGCGCAAGGTGTTCGTCGAACCTGCAACGCCAGGTGGGCTGCCTGCGACGATCACCACGAGTTCACCCTTGCGACACCGTTCGAGTTCGAGAAGCGCGCGGTCGACCTGACGCACCATCTGGTCGGTGTGCGACACGGGAGCAACCAAGAACGTCTCGACGCCCCACGTCAGCGCAAGCTGCGACCTGGTCGATGACACCGGGGTGAAGGCGAGCAAGGGGATGGCCGAGCGATATCGGGCCAGCCGCCGCGCACTATCACCGGTCTCGGTGAAGGCGACCAAGTAACGCGCACCGAGGTCGGCACCGACCTCAGCTGCCGCGTGGCCGATCGCGCCACCCTGGGTGCGCGGCTTTCCGGAAATCTCGGGAATGGTCTCGAGCGCCTGGCCTTCGACCGTCGAGATGATGCTCGCCATCGTCTCTACAGTGAGTGCGGGGTGCACGCCGACGCTGGTCTCGCCCGACAGCATCAGCGCGTCAGCGCCGTCGAGCACCGCGTTGGCGCAGTCGGAAACCTCGGCCCTTGTGGGTCGAGAGGCGCTCACCATCGAGTCGAGCATTTGGGTAGCAACGATGACCGGCTTCGCCATACGTCGAGCGAGCGTGATGACCCGCTTCTGCACGAGCGGAACCTGCTCGAGCGGCATCTCGACGCCTAGATCGCCGCGGGCAATCATGAAGCCGTCGAATGCCTGCACGATGGCGTCGATGTTCTCGACCGCCTGTGGTTTCTCGATTTTCGCGACGACCGGCACCCGTCGTCCCTCGTCGTCCATGATCTTGGCGACGTCGTCGAAGTCGGACGGCGAGCGAACGAACGACAGTGCGACCATGTCGGCGCCGCACCGCAAACCCCAGCGGAGGTCGTCGACGTCCTTCTCGCTGAGCGCAGGCACCGAGAGTGCGGCCCCAGGGACATTGATGCCTTTGTGGTCGGAGATCGTGCCGCCCTCGACCACCTTGGTGTGCACGCGAGGGCCGTCGACGGACAGCACTTCGAGGCACACTCGGCCGTCGTCGATCAAGACCTGCAGACCAGGTCGGACGTCGCCGGGCAGTCCCGCGTACGTGGTCGAGACGAGGACCTTGCTGCCGGGCACGTCTTCGGTGGTGATGGTGAACTCATCGCCGGAGTTGAGAACAACGGGCCCGCTCGCAATGCGACCGAGCCGGATCTTCGGGCCCTGCAGGTCGACGAGCACGCCAACTGCGCGCCCACTCGCGTCGGCGGCTTCGCGCACGTGCCGATAGACCTGCTCGTGGTCGTCATGGGTGCCGTGGCTGAGGTTCAGCCGGGCAACGTCCATGCCTGCGTCAACGAGTGCTCGAATCGCTTCCGCCGAATATGTCGCTGGCCCAAGTGTGCAGACGATTTTGGCGCGGCGACTCATGCTGGGCAGTCTAGTGGGCGGTCCGCAAGGCCCGACGGTCGGCAACTCACGAATCAGATGAGCGGACGCGCGGTCGGAGCGACCGGCATCGGCAAGCGCTCTGCACCGGTGAGGAAGCGATCGACTGCAGACGCAGCGGCACGTCCCTCGGCAATCGCCCACACGATCAGTGACTGCCCGCGGCCTGCGTCACCGGCCACAAAAACGCCGGGAACGTTGGTGGCGTACGACGCATCGCGGGCGATGTTGCCGCGCGTGTCGAGGTCAAGTTCGAATTGTTCGGCGAGCAGCTTCTCAGGGCCGGTGAATCCCATGGCCAGCAGCACCAATTCGGCCGGCAACTCAATCTCGGTACCGGGCAACGCCTCGATGCGGCCATCGACCATGCGCACCTCGACGAGCCGAAGCGCTCGCACGTTGCCGGCGTCGTCACTAAGGAATTCTTCAGTGTTGACAGCGAATTTTCGCTCGCCACCCTCTTCATGCGCTGACGAAACGCGCAGCATCAACGGCCAGGTGGGCCATGGCGTGAACGCCGCACGATCGGCCGGCGGCTGCGGCAGGATCTCGAGCTGTGTGACGGACGCCGCACCCTGGCGGTGCGCTGTGCCTAGGCAGTCAGCACCGGTGTCGCCGCCACCGATGATGACGACATGCTTGCCGTTGGCCGTGATCGTGGGCTCGTCTATATCGCCTTGCTGCACGTGATTGGCAATCGGCAGGTACTCCATCGCCTGATGGATTCCGCCGAGATGGCGACCAGTAACCGGGAGGTCGCGGCCGACTGTCGAACCGATCGCCAGCACGACGACGTCGTAACGAGATTTCAGCTCACGCGCGGTGATGTCGACGCCGACCTCGACACCGGGCCTGAACTTGGTGCCCTCGGCTGCCATCTGGTCGAGGCGCCGGTCGAGAACGCGCTTTTCCATCTTGAACTCAGGAATTCCGTAGCGCAGCAAACCGCCGATGCGGTCGGCCCGCTCATAGACAGCAACCGTGTGGCCCGCCCGGGTGAGCTGTTGTGCAGCGGCCAGCCCTGACGGGCCGGACCCTACAACAGCAATGGTTTTGCCGCTCAATCGTCCCGGCACTTGCGGGGGCAACCAGTTCTCGTCCCACGCGCGATCGGCGATCTCCCATTCGATCTGCTTGATCGTGACCGCACCACTCGTCTGCGACGGGTCGATCGCAAGCACGCAGGCAGCCTCACACGGAGCAGGGCAGAGCCGACCGGTGAACTCGGGGAAGTTGTTGGTCGCGTGCAACCGCTCGGATGCGTCTTGCCAATCGCCTCGGCGCACCAGGTCGTTCCATTCAGGAATCAGGTTTCCGAGCGGACAACCGTTGTGGCAGAAGGGAATTCCGCAGTCCATGCAACGACCGGCCTGCGTCTCAAGCGCGTCGTGCGGGAACGGTTCGTAGACCTCTTTCCAGTCCATGATGCGGACATCGACGGGCCGTCGCTTCGGCGTTTCGCGGGACGCACTGAGGAAACCCCTCGGGTCAGCCATGCGACACCGCCATGATCTGGTCGTTCACGTCGAGTCCTTCTTGCTCGGCCTTGGCTCGCGCAGCGAGCACGGCCTTGTAATCGCGCGGCATGATTTTCGAGAACCGCGTCGCTGCGGTGTTCCAATCCGTGAGCAGCTGGGTCGCGACTTGAGATCCCGTCTCGGCAACGTGCTTGCGCACGAGGGCTTCGACGAGTTCGAGATCGGCGTCATCGGGCTTTTCGAGGTCGACCATGTCGATGTTCACGTCGAGCGGGTCGGCGTCGAGCAAGAACGCAACGCCACCCGACATACCAGCTGCGAAGTTGCGGCCGGTCTCACCGAGGACGACGACGACCCCACCCGTCATATATTCGCACCCGTGGTCGCCGACGCCTTCGACGACGGCGGTCGCACCGGAGTTTCGAACGCAGAAACGCTCGCCGACCACACCGCGCACGAACGCCTCGCCGGCGGTGGCGCCGTAGAGCAACACGTTGCCCGCAATGACGTTGCGCTCCGCTGCGAAAGGCGCGTCGTCGAACGGTCTGACGACAATGCGACCGCCCGACAATCCCTTGCCCACATAGTCGTTGGCGTCACCGACCAATCGCAGCGTGATGCCACGCGGCAAGAACGCACCGAATGACTGCCCGGCCGAACCGGTCAAGGTGACGTCGATCGTGTCGTCGGGCAAGCCTTCGGCGCGGTAGCGCTTGGTGACCTCGTGGCCGAGCATCGTGCCGACCGTGCGATTGACGTTGCGAATCGGCAGCTCAAGCTTGACGGGTTGGCCCGCGTCGAGAGCGCCTTCGGCTAGCGCAATCAGCGTGTTGTCGAGCGCCTTTTCGAGGCCATGGTCTTGACCGGTCAGGTGGCGCCGCGGTTCGTCACGGTGTTCTGGCGATGCCAGGATCGGAGAAAGATCAAGCCCGCTCGCCTTCCAGTGCGTGACGGCATCGGCGGTGTCGATGAACTCGACCTGGCCGATCGCTTCTTCGATCGACCGGAATCCCAGCTCAGCAAGGTATTCGCGCACCTCGGCGGCGATGAACTCGAAGAAATTCACCACGAACTCGGGCTTGCCGTTGAACCGCTTGCGGAGTTCTGGGTTCTGCGTCGCGACACCGACCGGACACGTGTCGAGGTGACACACCCGCATCATGATGCAGCCCGAAACCACGAGCGGCGCGGTAGCGAAGCCGAACTCTTCGGCACCAAGCAACGCCGCGATGACGACGTCGCGCCCCGTCTTCAGCTGACCATCGGTCTGGACGACGATGCGCTCACGCAACCCGTTGGCGATAAGGGTTTGCTGTGTTTCGGCAAGGCCAAGCTCCCACGGCGCGCCGGCGTGCTTCAGCGAGGTCAGCGGTGACGCGCCCGTTCCACCGTCATGACCGGAGATGAGGACGACGTCGGCATGTGCCTTGGCCACCCCGGCGGCGACGGTACCGACGCCCACCTCGGCGACGAGCTTCACGTGCACCCGAGCCAGCGGGTTCGCGTTCTTGAGGTCGTGGATGAGCTGCTTAAGGTCTTCGATCGAATAGATGTCGTGGTGCGGAGGTGGTGAGATCAAGCCCACCCCCGGTGTGGAGTAACGGGTTTTCGCGATCCACGGGTAGACCTTGTGACCAGGAAGCTGGCCACCTTCGCCCGGCTTCGCGCCCTGCGCCATCTTGATCTGCAGATCGTCGGCGGCGGTGAGGTATTCGCTGGTGACGCCGAAGCGGCCACTCGCCACCTGCTTGATAGCGCTGCGGCGGTTGTCGTAAAGTCGGTCGGCATCTTCGCCGCCCTCACCGGTGTTCGACTTCGCACCCAGCGAATTCATCGCAATGGCAAGGGTTTCGTGCGCCTCTCGGCTGATCGAACCGTACGACATAGCGCCAGTCGAGAACCGCTTCACGATCGCGCTGACCGGCTCGACCTCGTCGATCGGAACAGGCGGCCGGACCCCCGCCCGCAGCCTGAACAGGCCGCGCAAGGTGAGCAGATCGCGCGACTGGTCATCGACGAGCTTGGTGTAGTCCTTGAACACCTCGTAACGACCGGTGCGAGTGGAGTGCTGCAGCCGAAATACCGTTTCGGGGTTGAACAAATGCGGCTCGCCTTCGCGCCGCCACTGGTAGTCACCGCCGACCTTCAACCGCCGGTGCGAGGCATGCACGTCACCGATGGGATACGCATAGGTGTGCCGCGAGCTCACCTCGGCGGCCAGCACGTCGAGACCCACGCCGCCGAGACGGCTGGGGGTACCGGTGAAGTAGCGGTCGACGACGTCGTGCGACAGGCCGAGGGCTTCGAAGACCTGCGCGCCGGTGTACGACGCCACAGTGGAGATGCCCATCTTCGACATGACTTTGAGAACGCCCTTGCCGAGCGCCTTCACCAGGTTGTGTACCGCATCGTGCGGCTCGATGCCGGTCAGGAAGCGGGTACGCGCCATGTCTTCGACGGTTTCCATTGCGAGATAGGGGTTGACCGCGGCGGCGCCGTAACCGATGAGCAGCGCGACGTGGTGCACCTCGCGAACGTCGCCCGCCTCGACCACCAGGCCGACCTTGGTGCGCGTCTTCTCGCGAATCAGGTGGTGGTGCACCGCCGAGGTCAGCAACAGCGACGGGATCGGTGCGCGCTCCCGATCGGAGTCGCGGTCTGACAGCACGACGACCCGCGCGCCACCGTCGATCGCAGCCGAGACCTCGGCGCAGATTTCGGCCAGCCGCGTGTCGAGCGCCGCTCCCCCGCCGTCGACCTCGTAAAGGCCCCGGACGACGACAGGCGCCAGCCCTGCCATGTCGCCGTCGTCGTTGACATGCAGGATCTTCGCCAGTTCGTCGTTGTCGATGACGGGGAAAGGCACCACGATCTGCCGGCAGGACGCAGGCCCTGGCTCGAGCAGGTTCTGCTCGGGCCCGATCGTGCCGGCCAGCGACGTGACAAGTTCTTCGCGGATCGCGTCGAGCGGCGGGTTGGTCACCTGCGCGAACAACTGGGTGAAGTAGTCGAAGAGCAACCGCGGCCGCGACGAGAACGCCGCGAGTGGCGCATCGTTGCCCATGGAGCCGATCGGCTCGGCGCCGTTCGACGCCATCGGCGCCAGCAGGACCCGCAACTCTTCTTCGGTGTAACCGAACGTTTGCTGCCGGCGCAGCACTGATTCGTGGCTGTAGACGACGTGCTCGCGTTCGGGCAGCCGTGGCAACGCCAGCAATCCGGCGTGCAGCCAGTCGTCGTAGGGGTGCTCGGCGGCGAGCTGCGCCTTGATCTCGGCGTCGTCGACGATGCGGCCGGCCGCGGTGTCGACGAGGAACATGCGACCGGGCTGCAAACGGCCTTTGCGCACGATTGTCGCGGGGTCGAGGTCGAGC
>JBOGEK010000538.1:0-5722 GCA_050743645.1 Acidothermaceae bacterium | reverse complement strand
GTCGGGAGCGGGCGCGACTCGCAATGCTCATTACTGACTTGCTGCCTTCGCCGGCGCGGCGGCGATGTCTGCCGGGGTGCCTTGACCTGCGAAGAAGTTCGACACCGCGTCGTTCACTGCGTTGCCCACATTCGTCGGAAGGTACTGGTCGAAGTACAGCTGGTTGTAGGACACACCTTGCAGGTAGGTGAGCACCTTCTTCAAGGTCGGGTCGGTGATCGCGTCAGTTGCCTTGCCGTTCGACGGGATCGTGACGGCGGTTGCCTTGACGAGCTGGCTTTCGACGTCCGCGCTTGTGAGGTACTGCAAGAAAGCCGCGCAGGCGTCGGGTGCCTTGGTGGAGCAGGAGAATCCGTCGCCGCCACCGAGGGCTGCGCCAGGCTCGCCCTGACCACCACTTACAGACGGGAACGGGAAGAAGCCCATCTTGGACGCGAAGTTCTTGTCGGTGGCAAGTGCGGGCATGACTGCCATCTCCCAGTCACCCTGCAACTCCATCGCGGCCTTTCCGTTGGCCACCAACCCGGCGGAGCTACCAGCGCCCTGCTGTGAAGGCGTACCGAGGAATCCGGTCTGGAAAGGCTTGGCGTCGATGAGTGTCTTGAGGTCGTCGCCTGCCTTGGTGAAGCACGGGTCGGTGAAATTCTTCGCGTCAAGGCTCGACGTGACGGTTGCCTTCGGGCACTCCTTCAATACGAAGTTCTCGTAGTAGAAGGCGTCCGGCCACTTGTCTTTCCCGCCCAAAGCGATTGGCGTGATGCCGGCAGCCTTGAGCTTGGTGATGTCAGACAGCAGGTCGTCCATCGTCGCGGGAGGCGCGCTGATTCCGGCCTTCTGGAACAAGTCGGTGCGATACCAGAATCCGACCACGTGGTAGTCGTAGGGCACACCGTACTGCTTGCCGTCGACCTGCCATCCGCTGACGCCCTTGCCGAGGTCGCCGATCCAACTCGACGTGTACTGCGAGATATCGGCGATCTTGCCCGACTGGATCTGCGTGGCGAGCGCGCCGCCACCCCACTGCTGGAAGATGTCGGGCGGCGTTCCCTGCAGCGCCACTTGGATCTTCGTCTTGATGTCTTCGTTCTGGATCGGCTGAACGCTGATCGTGACATTTGGGTGCGCCGCGTGGAAATCGTCGGCGACCTTTTGGAATGCGCTTTTGCCGGGGTCGGTCGAGGCGTTGTGCCACCAGGTCAAGGTGACGTCCTTGCCCCCGTTGAGCTGACCGCCCGTTGCCGGGCTCCCGCCCGTCGAACTAGGCGCGGTCGACGACGATGAACTGGACGACGCTGTGGTGCTGGTGTTGCTGTTACTGGCGGCCGGCTTGTTGGAGCTGCACGCGGCAAGGCCGAGGGCGGCAACCGCGGCCAGGCTCACGGCACCGAGTGCCTTGTGCCGGGAAGTACGTGTGGTGCGGCTGGTCATGAGCGTCCCTTCGAGGAGGGACCCGTGCCTCCGCACGGGTGCCCGGTCTGATGGCGCCGCTGGCCGGTACCTTTCGGAAGTTACCGGCACAGTCGCGATAGTTCTGACGGTGGCGTCACGGTAATGCTCGGGATCAATCACGGTCAACACCTTCCCGCGAGCCATTCCGAACCGTTACATTCGCTGCTGCGCGAACGAGGCTTGCCCGCGATAGGCTTCCGAAAACTTCCGGAAGTCTCAGAACCACAGAATGGACGACGACGTGCGCAGAGACGAGCTGGCGACCCAGGTGACCGGAGTAGGTGCGGCACCGGTCAGCCTTCCGCCATGGCGAGACACGAATCTGCCGGCGCAAGAGCGTGTCACCGACCTGCTCGCGCGTATGAGCGTCGAAGAAAAGATTGCGCAGCTCTACGGCATCTGGGTCGGCGCAGATGCATCGGGCGACGGGGTCGCCCCGCACCAGCATGACCTCGCGGTCGCGACGGTCGATTGGGAGACCGTCATCAAGCTCGGGCTCGGCCAACTCACCCGCCCGTTCGGCACCTCACCGGTCGATCCGGCGCTCGGCGCACGGGCACTCGCCCGCACTCAAGCCGAGATCGTCGCCGCGAGCCGGCATGGAATTCCCGCGCTCGCCCACGAAGAATGCCTCTCCGGATTCATGACCTGGGGCGCGACCATCTATCCGACTCCACTCGCGTGGGGCGCGACTTTCGACCCGGCCCTCGTCGAATCGATGGCGGCCCAAGTTGGCGCGGCGATGCGTCGGGTCGGCGTCCATCAAGGTCTCGCACCCGTGCTCGACGTCACCCGCGACTACCGCTGGGGCCGGGTGGAGGAGACGATCGGCGAAGACCCTTACCTGGTAGCAACGGTCGGCACCGCATACGTTCGCGGCCTCGAATCGAGCGGCATCGTCGCCACCCTCAAGCACTTCGTCGGCTACTCGGCATCCCGCTCCGGTCGCAACTTCGGGCCGGTCTCGGCCGGACCACGCGAGGTTGCCGACGTCTTGCTGCCCCCGTTCGAGATGGCGATTCGCGACGGCGGTGCGCGTTCGGTGATGCATGCCTATATCGAGATTGACGGTGTACCCGCAGCCGCCAACAGCGCACTGCTAACAACCCTGCTTCGCGACGAGTGGGGATTCACCGGCACTGTCGTCGCAGACTATTTCGGCATCTCGTTCCTGCATTTGCTGCACAAGGTGGCCGCCAGCGAAGCCGACGCCGCAGCGCTCGGCATCACGGCGGGCGTCGACGTCGAGTTGCCTACCGTGCACTGCTACGGCTCACCCTTGACCGAGGCGGTCAACGACGGACGCATCGCCGAGCACCTCGTCGACCGCGCCGCTCGTCGGGTGCTCCTACAAAAGTGCGAGCTAGGGCTGCTCGATCCCGAGTGGCGAGCTGAACCGCCGGCGCTTATCGACATCGATCACGGTCTCGACGGCGACGTCGACGACGCGCGCGGCTCGCTCGCTCTCGACGCGACCGAGCATCGCGACGTCGCTCGGCAAATGGCCGAAGAATCTGTTGTATTGGTAGCCAATTCCGGTGCTCTGCCGATCGCGAAGACCACCCGAATGGCAGTTGTCGGTCCGCGCGCCGACGACCCGCTCGCCATGCTCGGCTGCTACACGTTCCCGAGTCATGTCGGCAGCCAGCACCCTGCGACGCCATTCGGCGTCGAGGTTCCCACCTTGCTAGAGGCATTGCACGCCGAGTTCGGCGACGCGTCGATCACCTGTGCCCGCGGGTGCAATGTTGACGACGACGACACGTCGGGTTTCGCTGAAGCAGTCGAGATTTCCCGCGCTGCCGACGTCTGCATCGTTGCCCTCGGCGACCGCGCAGGCCTTTTCGGTCGCGGCACGTCGGGCGAGGGCTGCGATGTCGACGACCTGCAGCTACCCGGTGTGCAGGCCGAGCTGGTCCACGCCCTCCTGCAGACGGGCACGCCGGTAGTACTCGTCTTGGTGGCCGGGCGCCCGTACGCACTAGGGGAATTCGCCGATCAAGCTGCCGCAATCGTGCAGTCGTTCTTCCCCGGCGAAGAGGGCGGCCCGGCGCTCGCGGGCGTGCTCAGTGGGCGGGTCAACCCGTCGGGTCGGCTGCCCGTTAGCCTGCCGCGCACGCCAGGTGGCCAGCCGTCGACCTACCTCACAGTGCCGCTGGGCCTGCGCAGCGAGGTCACCAACATCGATCCCACCCCGCTGTGGCCATTCGGGCACGGCCTCTCGTACACGACCTTCCGTTGGGACAACGTAAAGATCGCAGGGCGTTCGGACGACGCGAAAGCCGCAGGCACTCCGACGGACTCGAACGTGAGCGAGATCCCGACGGACGGCGTGATCGACGTGTCGGTGACCGTCACGAACACCGGTAACCAGGCAGGCGCTGACGTCGTCCAGCTGTACTTGCATGACCCCGTCGCACAAGTCACCCGACCCGACGTGCGTCTCGTCGGATACGCGCGCGTGCAACTGGAGCCACAACAGTCGGCTGAGGTCAACTTCAGCTTCTACGCTGACCTTTCGGCCTTCACCGGCGTCGACGGGCGTCGCGTCGTCGAACCTGGCGACCTCGAACTGCGGCTGTCGAGGTCGAGCAGCCAAGCAGTGCATTGCGCGGGGCTTCGATTGACCGGGCCGCTTCGCGTGGTCGATTCGTCGCGGCACCTGGTCGCCACTGCAACGGTGCGATGACGCGGACCTTCCGCAATCCCATCCTGCCGGGCTCGTATCCCGACCCGTCGATTTGCCGCGTCGATAATGACTACTACCTGGTCACGTCAACGTTCGAATACTTCCCTGCGTTGCCGGTGCACCACAGTCGCGACCTCGTCAACTGGCGCCCGATCGGCCACGTCATCGATCGACCTGACCAGCTCGATCTCGATCACATCAAGCCATCTGACGGCTTGTATGCACCGACAATCCGTTACGCAGCAGGTCTTTTCTATGTCGTCTGCACACTCGTTCGCGGGCACAGCGATTCGGGCAACTTCGTCATCACAGCCCAGGATCCGGCCGGCCCGTGGTCCGACCCGGTGTGGCTACGCGACGCCGAAGGCTTCGATCCGTCACTGCTGTTCGACGACGACGGCGGAGCCTGGTTTTGTGCAACCAAGCAGGAAGACAGTGATGGCCACACCGTGGTGTGGGTACAGGAGTTCGATCCCGACGCCTTGAAACTCATGGGCGAACGCCACGAGATCTGGCACGGGGCTCTTCGTGACGCGCGATGGTCTGAGGCTCCACACATCTACAACGTCGACGGCAGTTACTACCTGCTCACCGCCGAAGGCGGCACCTCGCAAGAGCACGCGGTGATGGTGGCGCGCAGCGACCATCCGACCGGCCCATACACCGGTTGCCCACGCAACCCCGTGTTTACGGCACGCCACCTGGCGGGCGATTCTCCCGTGGTAGCAACCGGCCACGCCGATCTCGTGTCGACGCCCGACGGCGAATGGTGGTCGGTGCTCCTCGGCGTGCGCGACGACGAAAAAGGCTGCCTCGGCCGCGAAACGTTCCTCACTCCCTTGCGTTGGCACGACGACGGTTGGCCGGTCTTCAGCCCAGGCCACGGCGTCGTCCGTCTCGAAGAATCGTGCCCTGCACTGCCAGAAACACTATGGCCAAGCACTCCCCGGTGCGATTCGTTCGACGACCCGCACCTGCGCGCCGAGTGGATGATGATTCGCTCGCCACGAGAAGCCTGGTGGAGCCTCAGCGAACGTCCCGGTCATCTGCGGCTGCGAGTGCGGCCGGAAACCCTTACACAACAAGGGAATCCGAGCTTCGTCGGCCGGCGCTTGCAACATCGCGATTTTGCCGCCTTCGCCTGCGTCGACTTCAGCCCGACCACCGAAACCGAATGCGCCGGGATCGCCCTGGTGCACAGTGACGCATTCCAGGTGCGTCTCGAGATCAGCGGCGTCTCGACCCGTCAGGCGAAGGTCATTCGAAGATCGGACGGCGAAGAGCACGCCGTCGCGACGATCGCGGTCACCGGCAACCCGCTGCGCATCGGGGTCGAGGCTCGCGGGGCACGCTTGGAGTTTCGGGTCGCCGAGCCGGGCCGCTGTTGGAAGTCGGTCGCGGTCACCGACGCGAGCCATCTGAGCTATCGGCACGCAGGCGGCTTTTTCGGCGTCCTCGTGGGTGTCTTCGCCACCGACGAAGGCGCGCCCAAGGCTCCCATCACAAACGTCGCCGACTTCGACTGGTTCGAATACGGCCCAATCACTGGCGATGGGACCGATTGCTGATGGCAAGTGCGTATCC
>JBOGEK010000537.1:0-5170 GCA_050743645.1 Acidothermaceae bacterium | reverse complement strand
GCATGGGCGCGATGGCGAGCGGCATGGAGACGCATGGCTTCCGCACGTTCGTGGGCACGTTCCTCACGTTCAGCGACTACATGCGCGGCGCCGTGCGCCTCGCCGCCTTGATGAAGCTGCCGGTGACCTACGTCTGGACCCACGACTCGATCGGTCTCGGCGAAGACGGCCCGACCCACCAGCCGATCGAACAACTCGCTGCGCTCCGCGCGATGATCGGGCTCGACGTCGTCCGGCCGGCCGACGCGAACGAGACGGTCGTCGCCTGGCGCACGATCCTCGAACACACTGACCGCCCAGCCGGGTTGATCCTCTCGCGGCAGAACCTGCCGACCGTCGACCGTTCCGTCTACGCGTCGGCCGAGGGTGTCGCCAAGGGCGGATACGTCCTGGCCGACGCTGGGTCGGGCAAGCCCGAAGCGATCATCATCGCGACCGGGTCCGAAGTTTCGATCGCGCTCAAGGCTCGCGACATGCTCGAAGCGGAAGGCACGCCGACCCGCGTCGTGTCGATGCCCTGCGTCGAGTGGTTCTTGGCCCAGGAGCCGTCGTATCGCCAGCTCGTACTGCCGCCCGACGTGAAAGTCCGGGCCTCGGTCGAAGCCGCGGTCACTATGGGCTGGCGCGAGTTCGTCGGCGATCACGGCGAGATGCTCGGCCTTGATCACTACGGCGCCAGCGCACCAGCGTCGGTGCTGTTCGAGCAGTTCGGCTTCACCCCCGATCGCGTCGTGGCGGCCGTGCGCTCGAGCATCTCCAAAGTCGGCGCGACCCGCGGTGCGACCACCGGGAACTGACCGGTTCAACCGCTCCGTTCGATCAGCTGACGGGCCAACGATCAGGAAGGAACGCTATGAGTGACGCACTCGCAAAGTTGTCGGCGGCCGGGGTTTCAGTGTGGATCGACGACATCAGTCGTGATCGGCTGCGCACCGGAAACTTGGCCGACCTCGTTCGCGACCGGCACGTCGTCGGGGTCACCACCAACCCGACGATTTTCGCGAAAGCGATCGAGGCCAGCGAGTCGTACGCGCCGCAGGTACACGACCTTGCCGTGCGCGGCGTCGACGTCGGCGAGGCGTTGCGCACGATCACCGCATACGACGTGCGGTGGGCGTGCGATGTGCTGCGGCCCGTCTACGACGCCACCGACGGCATCGACGGCCGGGTGTCGATCGAGGTCTCCCCCGACATCGCCCACGACACCGACCAGACCACGGCCGAAGCACGGGCCCTGTGGTGGCTCGTCGACCGGCCGAACTTGTTCGTCAAGATTCCGGCTACGGTCGAGAGCCTGCCGTCGATTTCGCAGTCATTGGCCGAGGGCATCAGCATCAACGTCACGTTGATCTTCTCCCTCGATCGCTACGCCGCCGTGATCGACGCATTCTTCGACGGCCTCGAACGTGCGCTGAACGCAGGGCACGATCTGACGAAGCTCGGATCAGTCGCGTCATTCTTCGTCTCCCGTGTCGACACCGAGGTCGACAAGCGACTCGAAAAGCTCGGCGGCGACGCGGCTGAGCTGAAGGCGAAGGCCGCGATCGCGAACGCCCGACTCGCCTACCAGCTCTACGAAGAGAAGTTCGCCTCGCCTCGCTGGCAGCGGTTGTCGGCGGCGGGAGCCAAACCGCAACGGCCGCTGTGGGCCTCGACGTCGACGAAGGACCCCTCGCTGCCTGACACGATCTACGTCACCGAACTCGTCGCGCCCGGCGTCGTCAACACGATGCCCGAAGCGACACTGCAGGCGACGTTCGACCATGGCGAGATACCGAACGACAGCGTGCGCGGCTACTACGCCGACGCCCGCGCGGTGCTCGACAAACTCGCCGCGCTCGGCGTCGACTACAACGACGTCGTCGACACCCTCGAACGTGAGGGCATCGAAAAGTTCTCCGCTTCATGGGCTGACCTGACGACCGCGATCCAAAAGCAACTCGAGCAGAAGGCGGGGAACTGACGGCGATGACGCACGTCCACGAGTCAACCGAAGCCGGTGGTGTCAACGTCCGGTTGATGGGCGGCGAATACCTCTCGGCCGCGAAGAACGGCGAGAAGGCGCTCTCCGAAGCGGGTGTCCCCGCCAAGCTCGTGGCGAAGGACGCCACGTTGTGGGGACCCGACGCCGAGCACGAGGCCTCGATTCGGCTCGGCTGGCTCGACCTCCCGCTGTCGTCGCGACAATACCTGGCCGAGCTCGCCGAACTGCGGGCCCAGTTCCACGGCGCCGGAATCGACCATGTGGTGCTCGCGGGTATGGGCGGTTCGTCGCTCGCGCCAGAAGTGATCGCCGCTACGGCGGGTGTGCGGCTCACCGTTCTCGACACCACCGACGCCGGGCAGGTGGCGTCGGCAATCGCCAATGACCTCGGGCACACCGTGTTGGTGGTCTCGAGCAAGAGCGGCGGCACGATTGAAACCGACAGCCATCTCCGCGTCTTTCGCGAAGCATTTCGCGAGGCCGGTCTCAACCCAGTCGAGCGGATCGTCGTCGTCACCGATCCCGGTTCGCCGCTCGAAAAGGCGGCGCGAGACGCCGGGTATCGCGTCTTCCTCGCCGATCCCAATGTCGGAGGCCGCTACAGCGCACTGACCGCGTTCGGCCTGGTTCCGACAGCACTTGCCGGCGTCGACGTCGCCGGACTCCTCGCCGATGCCGAAGCGGTGCTGCCGAGCTTGTCGAGCGACCTCGACAACCCGGCACTCACCCTTGGTGCCGCCCTCGGCGAGGGAGCGCTCGCCGGTCGCGACAAAGTGGTACTCGCTGACTTCGGTTCGCGCCATCCAGGATTCGGCGACTGGGCAGAGCAGCTCATCGCCGAGTCGACCGGCAAGCAAGGCACCGGCCTGCTGCCCGTCGTCGTCGAGTCGGTCGAGGCACCCGACTTCGCGCCAGCCCGCGACCGTCAACTGGTCACGCTGGGCACCGCATTGCACATCGACGGCGTCACCGTCTCGGGCACGCTCGGCGGCGAGTTCGTAGCGTGGGAATATGCCACCGCCGTCGCGGGCCGCCTCCTCGGCATCAACCCGTTCGACCAACCCAACGTGCAGGAGTCGAAAGACAACACCAACAAAATCCTGTCGGACGCCGGAGACGGGCCGCTGCCCGAAGGCACTCCGATTTTCATCGATGGCCAGGTCGCGGTGCACACCGACGACCCGATTCTGCTGGGCGGCACCGACACAGTGGCCGGCGCGCTTTCGGCGCTGTTGAAGGCAATTCCCGAGCAACCCTACCCCGGCTACCTGGCGGTCATGGCCTATCTCGATCGGCACGGCGACTCGTCGGCCGCATTGTTGCGCAAGGCGCTGGCCCTGCACACCCAACGGCCGGTGACTTTCGGTTGGGCGCCGCGCTTCCTGCACTCCACGGGGCAGTACCACAAGGGCGGTCCACAAAACGGCGTGTTCCTCCAAATCACCGGCGCCGTCGAGCACGACCTGCCGATACCGGGGCGCCCGTTCGGATTCAAGCGGCTGCAGATGGCCCAAGCACTCGGCGACCTGCGGGCGTTGCAGCAGCGTGGCCGGCCGACGATCCGGTTCCACTTGCTCGACCGCACGGTCGGCTTGCAGCAAATGCTCGACGCCGCAGGTCGAATCTGATGGGGCGTCCGTCGTCGGTGACGGAGGAGAAATCTCGATGACCGCCATCGTCACCGGCAGCGGGTCCACGACGTGGTCAGTCGGCGAAGAAGAGAACCCGCTGCGCGATCCCCGCGATCGCCGGCTCCCCCGAGTGGCCGGGCCATGCGGCCTGGTGCTCTTCGGCGTCACGGGTGACTTGTCGCGCAAGAAACTCATGCCGGCGATCTATGACCTTGCCAACAGAGGGCTGCTACCGCCGGGATTCGCGCTCGTCGGATTCGCCCGACGCGACTGGGCCGACGAAGACTTCGCTCAGGTAGTGCACGACGCCGTCAAGCAGTACGCCCGCACGCCGTTTCGCGAAGAGGTGTGGGACCAGCTCGCCGACGGTTTCCGTTTCGTACCAGGCGAATTCGACGACAACGAAGCGTTCGACACGCTCGCCCGCACCATCTCCGACCTCGACCGGGTGCGCGGCACGGGCGGCAACCACGCGTTCTATCTTTCGATCCCGCCAGGTCTTTTCCCGGTTGTCGTTTCACAACTCAAGCGCTCGGGCCTTTCCGCAACCGATGGCGCCGCCTGGCGCCGCGTCGTTGTCGAGAAGCCGTTTGGCCACGACCTGCAGAGCGCTCGCGACCTCAACAACATTCTGAGCGAGGTTTTCCCTGCCGAGTCGGTGTTTCGCATCGACCACTATCTCGGCAAGGAGACCGTTCAGAACATCCTGGCGTTGCGATTCGCGAACACGCTCTTCGAGCCGCTGTGGAACCGGTCGTATGTCGATCACGTCCAAATCACGATGGCCGAAGACATCGGTATCGGTGGCCGCGCGGGCTATTACGACGGCATCGGTGCCGCCCGAGACGTCATCCAAAACCACCTGCTGCAGTTGCTCGCCCTGACCGCGATGGAAGAGCCGGTGAGCTTCGACGCCCATTCTCTTCGTCTCGAGAAGACCAAAGTGCTTTCTGCGGTGCGAATTCCCGACGACCTCGGCGCCTACACGGCGCGCGGGCAGTATGCGAAGGGCTGGCAGGGCGGCGAACGCGTCTGCGGCTACCTCGAAGAGCAAGGCATTCCGGCGTCGTCCAGCACCGAGACCTACGCCGCCATCAAGCTCGAGGTCGACACCCGCCGATGGGCAGGCGTGCCGTTCTACCTGCGGGCGGGCAAGCGACTCGGACGACGCGTCACCGAAGTGGCTCTGGTCTTCCAACGCGCACCACACCTGCCGTTCGCCGAGACCGCGACCGAAGAACTCGGGCACAACGCACTCGTCATCCGCATCCAGCCTGACGAAGGTGTCACGATGCGGTTCGGCTCAAAAGTGCCTGGCACCGCGATGGAAGTGCGCGACGTCAACATGGACTTCGCCTACGGCGAGTCGTTCACCGAGTCGAGCCCCGAAGCTTACGAGCGCTTGCTGCTCGACGTCCTGCTCGGCGATCCGCCGCTTTTCCCACGGCACGAAGAGGTGGAGCTGTCGTGGGAAATCCTCGACCCGATCGAGAGATTCTGGGCCAAGCAGGGCCAGCCTGAACAGTACCGGTCGGGTGGTTGGGGTCCTGATTCG
>JBOGEK010000536.1:0-3205 GCA_050743645.1 Acidothermaceae bacterium | reverse complement strand
CGAATCGTGCGCCACATAGATCGCCGAGATGTCTCCGGCGGCAGCGGCAAATAGCTGTGCCTCTCCCCCGGCGGTCGGCAGGATCCAAACTCGCGCGACGTCGTCGGACCGGCCGTCATCGAGCAGCGCGTCGTCCGGCTTTTTGTGGTCTGGGCCATTTTCGTCGTCGGGCTTTGTGGTGTGCACGGCGCCGGCTTCGGTGTCGGGTCGTTGCGACACGAAGAGCAGGTCGCCGTTCGCCATGAAAGCCGGCGAAGACTCGCCTTTCGCCGAGTGCGTCAATCGACGGGCCGGACGCGAGCCCCGCGGATCGACGTCCCAAAGAGCCGTGATGTAGCTGGTGCGGTCTGACGACAGCATCTGCACCGGGCAGACCAGCCGGCTGCCATCGGGTGAGAGCACCAGGCCGGCGACCCGCGGGATCGCGAGGTAGCTGTCGAGATCGTGGAACGCCCCCTCATGCGAAGGTGCGCCGGGTTGGACGTCGGCCATGCGCCGACCCTACCGACGCCCGCAGGTCGCCGTAGCCAGATGCGATCAGTGGGACGGCATTCGGCAACACCCGATCGGGCAGACGTCGTGGGCCGCAGGCAGCTCACCACAGGTCCGTCGCTCGTGCTCGCCCATGCGTTCGAGCACGAGTTCGCGCACCATCGCGACGAACCGCGGATCGGTGCCGACGGTCGACGACCGCACGAACGCGAGCCCGAGCTCGTCGGCACGCTTCGCCGCCTCCGTGTCGAGGTCGTAGACGACCTCCATGTGATCGGAGACGAAACCGATCGGCACCACGACAACGGCCTTCGTGCCCGCTGCCGTCAGCTCGTCGAGCCAGTCGCCGATGTCGGGCTCGAGCCACGGCATCGACGGCGATCCGCTGCGGCTGCAATACGACAGTGAGCTTTCTCTCATCGGCCCGACCGCTTCGGTGACGAGTCGGGTGGCCTCGACGAGTTGCGTCGTGTACGTGTGCCCGTTCGGGCCGCTGGCGACTTCCATCGCGATCGGGATCGAATGCGCGACAAAGGCCAAATGCGCCTGTGCAGCAAGGTCTTCTGGCAGCTTCGCTAGAGCAGCGCGGACGCCGTCCGCCATCGGCTCGACGAATCCCGGATGGTTGAAGTACTGCCTCAACCGGTCGACGTGTGGCGCACCTTCGCCAACTTCGGTACGCGCCCGCTCTATCGCGTCGAGGTATTGGCGGCAGCTCGAAAAGCTTGCGTAGGCGGAGGTGAGAAAGGCAATCGCGTTCGTCACGCCGTCGTCACGCATCTGGGCAAGCGTCTCGGGCAACATCGGGTGCCAGTTGCGATTCCCCCAGTAGATGGGCAAATCCAGGCCGTTGGCGGCGAAGTCTTGCTTCAGTGCGGCGATCAGCGCGCGGTTCTGCCCGTTGATCGGGCTCACCCCGCCGAGGCCGCGGTAGTGCTCGGCGACCTGTTCGAGCCGCTCTCTCGGCACCCCCCTGCCCGCGGTCACGATCTCGAGAAACGGCATCACGTCGGCCGGACCTTCGGGCCCGCCGAAGGAGACGACCAGCAGCGCGTCGTAAGGTCTCATGACTCGATCCTGCCAAGCAGGTATCGGCCATCGGCCACTCGCCCTGTCCGTTGGCAGCCGGTAAAGCAAATCCCGAGAGAGGAATGACCTGTGCGCGTCCTGCTCATCGGGCCACCGGCGTCCGGCAAAGGTACCCAAGGGCGACGAATTGCCGACCGTTTCGATGTGACTTACCTGTCGTCGGGAGAATTGCTGCGGGCCGAGGTCAAGGCCGGCACCGAACTCGGCCGGCGCGTCACCGACGACCTCACCAACGGCGACCTCGTCCCCGACGACGTGATGCTCGGCGTGCTGCGCGAACCGGTCGCAGCCGCGCTCACCAGCGGCGGCTACGTCCTCGACGGGTTTCCTCGAACGGTTGCCCAAGCGAAGTCGCTCGACGCGATGGCGGCCGAGCTTGGCGGCGCGCCCGAGGTGGCGGCCTGGTTCGACGTCCAGGACGCCGAACTGCTTCGGCGCACCCACAGCCGCGCGTCGATCGAAGGCCGAAGTGACGACGTCGACCTCGTCGCTCGCCATCGCATCGACGTCTACAACGCGGCCACTGCGCCACTGATCGAGTACTACCGAAACGCGGGCTTGCTGATCAGAATCGACGCCGCGCGGCCGGTCGACGAGGTCACCGAGGATGTTTTGAGGCTGCTAGAGCCGTTCGCATCGCGCTCTCGCTGAGAGCAGCCGTCGGGTCGTGGCAGACTTCGCTCTGCAGACCGGCGGCCGGCGCTGTACCGGTTCTCAGGGCAGGTCTTCGCATCGTGATCGAGACGGCGGGTGACATCGTGGAGTTGCGGCTCGTCGGCGTGAGCGAAGACGGCCGAAGCCTCCTTCTCACCGACGATTCAGGCACCCAACACACGATGCCGATCGACGACCGGCTCCGGGCTGCCGTGCACGGTCACCTGTCGCGGCTCGGCCAGCTGACCATGGCGTTGGAGAGCCGCATCTCGCCGCGCGAGATCCAGGACCGAGTGCGCGGTGGCGAGTCGGCCGAACATGTCGCGGTAACCGCCGGTGTTCCGCTTGAGCGGGTGCTGCGGTTCGTCGGTCCGGTGCTGCGCGAGCGCGAGCACGTCGTCGAGCAAGCGCAGCGTGCCCGGCTCGCGGCAGGCGCGGGTGGCCCGAGTTCGCTGCTCTCCGACGTGGTGGCGCGGGTCGCGGCGCGGCTAGGCGGCGACCCCGACGAGGTCGAGTGGGATTCCGCGCGCCGAGACGACCACAGCTGGGTGGTCACGGTCACGTTG
The DNA here is from genome assembly GCA_050743645.1 of Acidothermaceae bacterium. Taxonomy (GTDB): domain Bacteria; phylum Actinomycetota; class Actinomycetes; order Acidothermales; family Acidothermaceae; genus JBOGEK01. Next base: position 404 of record JBOGEK010000536.1, on the reverse strand, counting down.
CCTGACGGCACGACAGCCAGCTGGGGTCTCGATCCGGCCCATCACCAGGCGTCTCCGGTCGACACCGCCGCCCGGCGGATCAGCGGGCTCGGCGACGACGCTCCGATCGTTTTGCACCGCTCGGTCGACCTCGATGCCGCCGTCCTCGGGTCCTTCGACGCTGATCCCGCAGGCGGTTACGGCGACGACGCTGACATCGGCAAGCCTGGTAGCGACGACTCTGAAGACCCCGACACGCACGCGACGATCAGGCTGTTCGTGCCTCGCTCCGTTCCGATGCCCGACGACGAAGTGCCCGCCGACGTTGCACCGACCGCGTCCGTCGACCAACCCGAACTCGATGCCGACGTCGATGCCGATCTCGACGGCGATCTCGACGCCGACCCCGAGGCCGACGCCGACGC
>JBOGEK010000535.1:0-12535 GCA_050743645.1 Acidothermaceae bacterium | reverse complement strand
AACCAGGGCTGAGGAGCCCGATCGTCAACTGCTGCTGGCGCTCGGTGCGGTTGCGAGCGCCTTCTGCACGAACTCGTTCGTGAAGGTCTTCGACAGGTCGATCGTCTTTCCTTTGACGTCAGGGTTGGCGCCAAGCACGCTCAAGCAGGTCGGCGGTCCGTCGTCCGGCATGAGGCCATTCGGGTTGTAGATACCCTTCTCGTTGTTCAGAGCTGAGATGTAGGCCGCCTTGCCGACGCCCTTGTAGTAGTCGGGCGGCATTTCGTCGGTGATCTGCTCTGCGGTGTGGGTGTTGATCCATTGCATCGTCGCGACGTACGCGTCGACCAGTTTCTGCACGGTCTCGGGATGGGCTTCAACGTACGAGGTCTGCATGTACAGCGACGTCGCCGGGTATTCGCCGCCCAAAGCCGCCTTCGCGCCGGAAGCCGTGCGCATGTCGTCGATGATGTATGCCTGCCCGGTGTTCAACAATTGCGAGACGGTTGGTTCCGTCGTCATCGCGCAGTCGATCTGCTTGTGCTGCATTGCCGCGATGAGCGTCGCGCCCGCTTGCACGCCTAGTTCGTGAATATCGCTGACTGCAACGCCGTTCTGCGTCGCCAGGTATTGCGTCAAGAAGTCGGTCGATGAGCCGATGTCGGTGATGCCGAGGTGCCGACCCTTCCAGTCGGCGGGCGACTTGATGGTGCCTTTGAGGTCGGTGCGGCAGAGTTCGACTTCACCAGGCGTGACCAGCATGTCGACGACGGCCTCGGTCGACTTACCTTTGCCTTGCAGGTCGATGTTGTGATCGTAGAAGCCGCCCACACCGTCGACCTTGCCGGCAAGCATGTCGGTCTCGGCGTTCACACCGGCCGGCTCGTCGGTCAGATTGACGTCGAGCCCGAATTTTTGGTACATGCCAAGCTGCTTGGCGAGCATGAACGGCAGATAGATCTGCTTGTCGAGCCCGCCCACCATGACGCTCACCTTGTCGACACTTGTCGCCGCGGTCGAACTTGCTGCCGCCGAACCCGCGGGTGGCGCCTGCGAGCCGGCTACTGTCGGTGACCCGGCGGACGGCTGTTGGCCGGTCGCGCTCGTATTCTTCGTGGAACTGCATGCGCTTGCGGCGAGAGCCGCAACACCAATCATTACGGTTGTGCGTAACCAAAGGGAACGGGACAACGGAATACTCCTTCATGCCGATGTGGTGGGGCGGAGTTCTTGCGGGTGTGCCTTGTATCTCGGGATCAGAGACCGGCCGATTCGGGGCCTGAGAGCTGTGGTGGGCGCCAGCGCAACAGGCGTCGTTCGAGCATCGTGATGAGCGCCTCCGCGGCGAGCGCAACGAGCGCCATGATGAACATTGCGCCTAGTACGCCGTTGGGATTGAAGGTGTTCTGTGACATTCGGATCAACAGCCCCAAGCCCTTGTCGGCGCCGAGGAACTCGCCCACAATCGCGCCGATCAGCGCGAAACCGAAACTGACGTGCAGGCTGGCGAGAATCCAGGTGAACGCCGACGGCAGCACGACCTGGGTGGTGACCTGCCAGCGAGAGGCGCCGAGAATCCGCGCATTCGCCGTGAGGTTGCGATCGACCTCGCGAGTGCCTTGGAATGCGTTGAAGAACACGGCGAAGAACACGAGGACGACGGCCAGAATCACCTTCGACTCCAGCCCGAGGCCAAATGCGACGATGAACAACGCGCCCAGCACGATGCGTGGTATCGAGTTCATGATCTTTATGAACGGGCCGAAAACGTCGGCCAGGAAGCGAATCCGGCCCAACGCGACGCCGGTGACGACGCCGGCGATCACTCCGATGACGAACCCGAGTATCGCCTCTTCAAGGGTGACCTCGATCTGCAACCACAGGGATCCTTGCGCGGTTCCGTGCTCGACCCAGTCGCGGATCTGCGAGTAGATGCCGCTCGGTTGACCCCAAAAGAACGGGTCGACGATCTTTAACCGAACAAATAGCTCCCAGCCGCCAATGACGATGACGACGACAGCCGTGCGCGACAGGTAGACCGCAAGCCGCCGGCGCAGTTGCGCGCGCCGGCGGGCGTCGGCGATGCTGCTTTCGGACGCCGGTGCACTGCTATCGACGACTTCGCTAGAGGGCCTTGGCGGGGTGCGCAGGTCGTTCATCACGACGCCTCCTCGATCGAAGCGGTCGTGCGCGCGTAGGCGATCTCGACCTCATCGCGCAATGCGGCCCAAATCTGCTGGTAGAGCTCGACGAATCGCTGGTCGAATCGGATCTCTTGCACGACCCGCGGTCGTGGTAGGTCGACCTTGAATGTCGCCTTCACCGTCGCGGGTCCTGCAGTCAGCACGACCACCTTGTCGGCAAGCGCAATTGCTTCTTCGAGGTCGTGGGTCACGAACACGACGGCCGGCCGAGTGAGATCCCACAGCGACAGCAACTCGTTGGCCATGATCGAGCGTGTTTGCACGTCGAGCGCGCTGAAGGGTTCGTCCATCAGCAAAATCCGGGGTTCGTTGATGAGGCTTTGCGCCAAGGCCACCCGCTTTCGCATGCCGCCCGAAAGTTGATGTGGGTAACGATCCTCGAATCCGGAAAGACCGACGCGCCTCAACCAGTCGCGTGCTTCGGCGCGCACTTCGGCTCTCGCCTTGCCGCGAAAGCGCGGTCCGGCAGAGACGTTGTCGAGTACGTTCTTCCACGGGAAAACCGCGTCATTTTGGAATACAAAGCCAATGTCGGAGCCGATTCGCTCGACTGCATGGCCGTAGACACGCACGTCTCCACCGGTCGCTCGTTCGAGTCCCGAGACCAAGGTGAGGGTGGTCGACTTGCCGCATCCGGTCGGGCCAACAACTGCGCAGAACTCGCCTGATTCGACCGTCAGGTCAAGATTGCGGAGTGCGGTGTACGTGCCGCCACCGGGTGTGGCGAACGTCTTGGTGACCTGGCGCAGCTCGATTGCCGGTGCTGCGTCGTCCGACTGGATCAAGCCGGACGATGCTCCGCTGCGGGCCATTGCCATCTGGCAGGCCTCCTGTCGATCGGCCGTCGGATCGAGAGTCCAGCGATGCGCTGGTGTCCGAGGCGTTCAGCAGAAGGTAAGAACCGATCGAGCGCGACGGAAGCCTTGCGTACATTGAGGAACTACGCTGCATTATCGAAGGTTTTGTGCATTGAGTGCAGCGAGGCTTGGCGCGCAGCAATATGCATGCTGTGATTCACCGCAGGACGGCATGAGGATCGGAGGCGGCGATGTGGCGATCGCGCACGCTGGCGTCTCAGATCCTCGTCGCAGTCTTGAGCATTCTCGTCATCACGGTCGCGGTCGGAGCCGTGCTCTACGTGCGGTTCAGTGGCCAAAGCCTCGACCGGCAGTATGAAAAACGCGCTCTCGTGGTGGCCGACGCCGTCGCGCAGATACCCACGATCCGCACCGCCCTCGCGGCGGGGGATCCGCAGCACGTCATCCAGCCGCTTGCGACGCAGGTGCAGGCGAGTACAGGCGCCTCGTACGTCGTCGTGATTGACCGCAGCGGTATCAGGTACTCCCATCCGAATGCCGCCCTGATCGGGCAGCGGGTAGAGGAGCCGGTGATCGCGCTCGACGGTCGCGACCACACGACGGTCGACCACGGAACCCTCGGCCTCTCGGCCAACGGCAAGGCACCGTTGCGCGGACCGAACGGCGCCATCATCGGCGAGGTCTCGGTCGGCATTCCTGAGGACGCCGTGTCGAGTCAGTTGCACCGTGAAGCCTGGGTTGTTGCACTGTATTCGTTGGCCGCACTTGCGCTTGGTGTGGGCGCGTCGTTGCTTCTCGCACGCAGGCTCAAGCGCGTGACGTTTGGCCTCGAGCCGGTAGAGATTGCCGAGCTATTGCAGGAGCGAGAGGCGATGCTGCACGGCATCCGCGAAGGCGTGATCGGGTTCGATGCCAAGAATCGACTCATGATGGTGAATGACGAAGCGCGGCGGCTGTTGAAGATTCCGTATGCGTCGCAGGGCGAGCACCTCGACGAACTCGTAGTTGCGGGTCGGCTTCGCGACCTGCTGTCCGGTACGGTCGAGGGTAACGACCATCTGGTGCTCACCGACGACTACCTGCTTGTACTGAACCGCCGACCGGTCGCGCTGCGCGGCCGCAGCGCGGGCAGCGTCGTGACCTTGCGCGACCGCACGGAGCTGGAATCACTCGTGCGCGAACTCGATACGGTCAACGGACTCACCGCTGCTCTTCGGGCCCAGGATCACGAGTTTTCCAACCGGCTCCACGTCATCACCGGTTTGCTCGAGCTCGGCGACCCAGCCGAGGCGGCTCGGTATCTCAGCGAGATCTCGACGAGCTCCATGACGCATGCGGAGGACCTCCGCGCGCGGATCTCCCCACCTGCGGTTGCGGCGCTCGTGCTCGCGAAGATCACCATCGGCGCTGAGAAGGGCATCGAGTTCTCGGTGAGACCCGAAGCGCATCTCGACCAGCCGACGGCGAGCACCCGAATGCTGCTCACGGTGATTGGCAACCTCGTCGACAACGCATTCGACGCTCTCGACGGCCAACCTGAACCGCGGCGAGTCGATCTCCAACTATCGGACGACGGCGGCGAGGTTCGTATTGTCGTTACCGATACAGGTCCGGGAATAGCGCCCGATGCGGTTGGCCTGATCTTCCAGGACGGGTTCACCACAAAGAAGGCGCGCGGCAAGATTCGCCGGGGCCTTGGGCTCGCTCTCGTGCATCGGCTCGTCACGCGGGCCGGCGGCTCCATCGTCGTCACGCCCGGACCGGGCGCGCATTTCGACGTCCGCTTGCCTATTGTTCGTGAAAGCGGTGCGGCCGCTTTCGGGCCGTCGACGGCGCCGCGTTCGGCCGGGCTGACCGAGTCGGTGCAATGATTCGCACGTTGGTGGTCGACGACGATTACCGGGTCGCACGACTGCACGCGGTCAGCGTCGAGCGGGTGCCGGGTTTTTCCTGTGTCGGCGAAGCGCACTCCGCTGCTGAGGCCCGCATCGCCGTCGCCGAGCTAGTGCCAGACCTGCTGCTCCTCGACCTGTATCTGCCCGACGAAGACGGGCTCGCGTTGCTCGGGTCGCTAGCAACGCCTGCACAACGCGCGCCCGATTGCATCGTGATCACCGCAGCACGCGACATCGCCGCAGTGCGTAGTGCGATGCAGCTCGGCGCGATTTATTACCTCGTCAAACCGTTCGGGTTCGCCCAGTTGCGCGATCAACTCGAGGTGTATCGCAAGTGGCGCGAGCTGGTCGAAGTCGGGGGCGAAGCCGATCAGGGTCGGGTCGATACCTTGTACAGCTTGCTGCGGGCTCCCGCGGTTGCGGCGTCGTCACGCCGCGGTCTCTCGCCAACGATGGCGAAAATCTTGGAAGTCATCCGGCGCGCGCCCGGTGCGGTCGGTGCGTCCGATGTCGCCAGCCAGCTCGGCGTGAGCCGGCCAACAGCGCAACGACACCTCGCCGAGCTGCTTCGGCGCGGCTTGATCGACGTCACGTTGTCGTACGGCTCAGCCGGTCGGCCGGAAAACCGTTACCACGTAGCGAAGCCGAGCACCAAGCACGACTGAGGCCCGCAGTAGCCGGGTGTTCACCGAGACGGATTCGCGGCTACTGAATGGCGTCGCCTTCGGCACCAGCCGGTGTTTCGATTTGCCTTCGGTACGACTGAACCATGAAGTCGGTGAGTTCGGCGAGCGACGTCTCATCGAGTCGCTTGTCGAGCGTCACCGTGCCCTGCTGGATCACATTGACGCGGTCGCACAACTCGAACAGGTGGGTGTAGTTGTGGTCGATCACGAGCATCGCGACGCCACGCCGGCGGGCGAGATTTTTGATCAAGTCGATGATCAGCGAGGTTTCTTTCGCACCCATCGCCGCTAATGGCTCATCCAAGAGCAACATCGACACATCGGGTTGCCGAGTGGCGCGGGCTACCGCGATCGCCTGCCGCTGGCCACCGGACAGCTTCTCGACCGGCGCATCGATAGAGGGGATGTCGATATTGATGTCGGCAAGATATTCGTGTGCCGCCGCACGCATCCGGTCATTGGCGAGCCATCGAAGCCAGCCGCCGCGAGTAAACTCGCGATTGAGAAACAAGTTGTGATAAATGCTCAGTTCGTCGACAAGCGCTAAATCCTGGAACACGGTCTCCATTCCGTGCCGGCGCGCGTCCTGCACCGAATGTAGCCGCACCTGCTTGCCGTTAATGAACAGCTCGCCGTGGTCGGGCTGCAAGTAGCCGGTAAGAATCTTGACCAATGTCGACTTGCCTGCGCCGTTGTCGCCGACCAGGCCGAGCACCTCACCGCGGTGCAGTGTTAGGTCGACACTCCGCAATGCCGTCACCGCGCCAAACGACTTTCCGATTCCCGTCGCGCGCAGCACCTCGTCGGCACTCGGGGTGGGTGCGGTTCGCTCCGTCGCCGCGCTCATGAGCGCGCGACCTCCTTCCGTCTCAGCCCGGGTAGGCGCAGCAGCAGTCGGCCGAGCGAACCCCCGCCCCTGTGGCCGCGTACGCGCTCCATCTGCACGTTCAGAATCATCGCCGCGAGGATTGCCAGCCCCAACACCAAGGTGTATTTGAACGCGCTGATGCCGAGAATGTGGAAGCCGTCCTCGAGAATGCCGAGCACGATGGCGCCGATCAATGCGCCGATCATCGTCCCGCGTCCTCCGGTGAGTGCGGTACCGCCGATCACGGCGGCGGCCACGCCGTAGAACATGAAGGTCAAGCCGTCTGTCGATGGGTCGAGCGCGTTGATGTGATAGCCGTCGAGTAGGCCCATCAGTCCGCCGAGGAACGAGCAGACGACGAAGCACCAAATCTTCACCGAGTCGACCGGGATGCCGGATTCGCGAGCGGCCAGATCATTCCCGCCGGACGCCACCACGTGCAGGCCGAACGTCGTCCTGCGCAATACGGCGTGCAGAACGGCCGCGATACCCAACGCCCAGATGATTTCGGACCACGTCCAGCCACCGAGGATCGACGCGGTCAACCCGCCGCCCGCAGGCGTGAGTTGGGTGCCGTTCGAACTGATGAGGACAATTCCTTCTAAGGCGAAGACCGTGCCGAGGGTGGTGATGAACGACGGCACTCGCAGCTTGACCGTGATGAACCCGTTGATCAGCCCGATAAGGCAGGAGATGATCAGCGAGATGAAGATCCCTGCGATGACGCCCAATCCCTCGTCGTTCATGTAGTAGACGATGAAAGGCGTGAATACGTAGACCTCGCCGACCGACAAGTCGATCTCGCCCAGGATGAGAACGAAAACCTCGGCAAGTGCGAAGATCGCGATGGGCGCTATGTATTGAGATAGTGACGCGCCGTTGTTGGCGGTAGCAAAAAAGCGCGACGACACGGTGAAGTAAATAGCCAGCGCGATGCCAATGGCCGCGATGACCAGTTCCTGCCCTTGCAGCACGCCGGTCAGGTAAGAACGGCGATCCCTCAACGGCTTACTGGCCGCTTCGCTTCGTTCGGGTCGCGCGTTCGCGCTGGATGCCGGACGACGGTGCTCGGTCGTCATACTTGAATCGACGACGGTGGCTTGAGAGCCATCTTCTTGTCGCTCGACCCTTCGTAGCGATCCTGAGAACTCAGGTACGGGCCCACAGAGTCCTTCGTAACAAACAGCAAGCCGGTGTTGGTCGGCGCGGGCCGGACCAATCCGCCGGAGACGTTATAAAGGAACAGTTGCAGGATCGTATAGAAGCCCTGGATGTAGGCCTGCTGGTCGATGGTGAAGGCTAGTGCCCCCTTCTGTACCTGCTGCAGCGTCGGCGTCCCCACATCCCAGCCGGAACCGGAGATCCCTTTGCTGGCAAGGTTGTTTTTCGCTATGGCGGTCGCGACGGCGATGCCGCTGCCCGAGTCGACCGCGTACATGAACTTCACGTCCTGGTGGCCTTCGTACCATGACTGCACGGCCGGGATCTCCGGGCCTTGTGTGGCGCCGGTGGCAACCTCGACGTACTTGATCCCGGCCGGCTCGAGCACGCTTTTGGCGCCATCGCTCCGCGGCTGGACGTTGCCGGTGCCGGGTGTGGCGATCATGCAGGCGACGAGGTCGCCCTTATGCACGATCTTCAGAATTCGGTTGCCGGCTTCGACGCCGGCTTGGAAAAGATCCTGACCGATGTAGGCCATGAACCCGTTCGGGTTGTTGGCCGGCGGGTTCGCGTTGTACGCGATGACCGGGATGCCTTTGGACAGCGCCTTGTCAGTTGGGTCGTTAAAAGCGGTGGGGTCGACGACCGGAATCCCGATACCGTTGACGCCGCGGTCGATTGCGGTGTCCATGGCCTGCACCATTTCCTTGACGATGGACTTATCGGAGCCGGTCCAGTCGTACGTACAACCCAGCAGAGAGCACGCGTCTTGCGCGCCATATCGAGTGGGCGTGAAGAACGAGTTTGTGGTGACGTGGTTGACCAGCGTGAACTTGTACGTGGGGTGGCTGCCCCACTGACCGCCCCCGCCTCCACCACTGCCCGCCTTGTTGCTCCCACCACTTGTGCACGCGTCGAGAAGGGCCGCGACCGTCGGCAGGCCAACACCAGCAGCGACTGCGTTTTGGACGAAGCGGCGCCGCGATAGGCCTCGCGGACTGCGATCGGCCGCCAGCTCAGCGCCCAGATCGGCATCAACATCAGTGGTGTGCGACATGGTGTCCCTGCCTCCATGGGTATGTGTGAATCCTTGCTTGCTCTTGGTGCGGCACTGGTCGGCTCATTGCGCGGCGACTGCGCCCGTGTCGGTCTTCTGTGGCGGATCGGTCATGCCGTGGGGTGCGGCGCGTCGGGTAATCGCACTGGCATCAAGCGTGCGACGTTCGGCAGTCGAAGCAGACCGGCGCGCGGCGCAACATCGGTCGCACCGGTGAGCAAGGTTGGCGAGCGACGAGCTTTCGCCCGACTACGTAGGCGCCGCAGTCGGTCATCGTTACCCGCGTCCTCCCCAGCACCACGCGTGTGCTACGTGACAAACTCAGCTACTGCTCCGCATGTTATCGCTCTCAAATATGCTGTCAAGACTTGTTCGGCCGACCCTCCGAACGGTACGTTGCGACCGTAGAACCGCATATGAATCCGGGGAGCGGGCACGACCGCGTGCGTCCATGTAGCGGCGTGAGCGATAACATCCGGGCGTCCACCTAGCCTGGTAATCTCGCGATCCCGACGCCGTCGCGACGGGCATCGAGAGTCAGTCGCCTCGGGTTGTGCGCCCACGTAATTCACCGCGCGTGGCTCGGCGATCATCGCTAGCACGGGGCTGACAAAACGCTGCTCATAAAAGAACTCCCTCATGGTGAGGGAGTTGTCGAGGGCCGTTCCAAGAGCGAGGTCGCCCGCGACTACGGGGTATCGCGGGTGTGGGTGCACAAGCTGGTCAAGCGTTACCTGGCCGAAGGCGACGCCGATTTCGAGCCCCGGTCCTGGCGCCCCCACACCAGCCCGCGGCGGGTCACCCGACGCTGCCTGATCTCCGGGTGCGGCCCGCAGGCTTGGGACTGCGGGCCGCACTGATGGTTCACGTTGCAGACGTCTTGTCGGTTCAACGACTTCGCGGGATGCTCATGCCGTCCTCGGATCGGCGACTGGACGGCAAACGCCTGCGCCGCTACTACGTTCAGTTGCGGACGCCGCGCAAGCCCTCGGTATTGGGCAGGCGAAGTGCTGGCAGATGCTCGCCGACGGCCAACGCGAATCGAGGCGGATCTGGCGGCGCAGGCTCATCGCCGCTGAAGCACTCCAAGACTTCGTGGCGTGGATTCGCATGGAGCAGTCGGCATGCACGCCGCCCGCCGGAGAAGGAAAAACGCGGTAGTGCGCCGCCAGGGACTTGAACCCCGAACCCGCAGATTAAGAGTCTGCTGCTCTGCCAATTGAGCTAGCGGCGCGTGAGCCGAGAGCCTACCAGCCAGCCCGAAGCCGCAGCCGGACGGGCAGTTTGGCGCAACCCGTGATCTCGGCCAAGGCTCCGGCCCGAAGCGTGCGATTTGTACCTCCGGTGGCCGACCGGCGCGAAGCCTGCGGCAGTACCTCAGGTGGTCGACCGGCGCGAAGCCTGCGGCAGTACCTCAGGCCGTCCGGGCCGACCGGCGTGACGCGCCGCGCTCTTCGTCGTCCGATGTGATGCCTTCGCGCTCGAACATCTCGGCCGAGCGCGGTCCGTTGGGATCGACGAGGTCGACGAGTAGCGCGATGGGCAGGCCGCGACCGATGGCCGTCATCAGCGGGTGGACATCGGCGATCGACTCGTAAGCGTTCATGGCGGGCGCCCCTTTCGGCGAACCTGACGAACTTTCGAGGGGAAGTTACATCCATGTAGTTCGGCCGCCTGGACGCAAAGCTTTAGGCCGATCGGCCTATTTCTTCAGATGAAGAAGGGGACGACGGTGGCGCGCCCGCCTCGTGGTCGTCGTCGAGTGGCTGCCGGTCGGCGTCAGCGGTGAACGAGATGGCGACCTCGACTTCGGGCCGCCGCTCTTCCATCATCGCGAGCCGTTCGAAGGTGGCCCGGTCGGCTTTCGTGAGCGGTGGCTGCGTGAGCGATCGCGGCCACAGCCGGTAATGCCGGACGACGTTGACTTCCGCCGCCAGCATGGTCAACTGAGCGGCAGCAAACAGCCATGTCAGCAGGCCGATCACGATGGCGAAGAAGCCGTACACGTCGTTGGCCTTGCTCAGCGAGTGGCGCACGTAGAAGCCACCGACCGCTTGGAGCACCTCCCAGAAGATCGTGCCGAGAACGACGCCGAGCCATACGTCGCGCCACCCGAGCGCCTCGGCGGTCAGCACGGTGAAGACGATGTAGAACACCCAAAGGTTGATCACGAACGCGACCGCCGTGCTCCAGACCAAGCCGAGATCGCCGCGCAGCCAGGTCGTGCCGAAGCCGGCGATCGTCGTCGATCCGACTGTCGCAATGCAAAGTGCCCCGAGCCAGAGGTAGCCACGCAGCCGGCGTTTGAAGAAGTTCGGCCAGTCCTTGTACGGGACGTTCCAGACCGTGTTCATCGCGTTCAAGGCCGCCTGACCAACTCCCTGAGCGCCGTACAACGTGCCGATCACCCCGACAGCGATCGCCCATCCGTTGCCGGTCAGGGAGTGGGTGTCGCTCTTCAGTTGCGACCCGATGATGGGAAAGTTGGCGAACGCCGAGTTGAGCAAGCTTTGGTACCACGACTGATGATTCGCCAGCAGGTAGCCGAAAATCGTCGCGAACAGCAGCAGTAGCGGGAACAACGAGAACAGTCCGTAGTACGCGATGAGCGCGGCTTTGCCGCCGGCCTGGTCGTTGCCGAACTTCTGCATCACCGCGATCGGGAAGCCGAGGATCGCGTGCCGTTGCTGGAAGCTGTCGAAGCGGCGGACCTGTCGCTCGACCGCGTTCACGCCGGACCTCCGAACGGGGCCGATGGTGGCGGGGATGCCGGGTAGGCCGGGTATGCCGGGGATGCCACTGCTAACCCGCTTCGAAGGTCGGCTTTCCCGCATCGCGGCACGCTCACGCCGGGAGCCGGTCGGACGGCGGAAGCCGTACCGACCTGCTCGGCGATCATGTCTTGCTCACATGGGGTGAGCGACGGGGCTCGAACCCGCGACCCCCGGGACCACAACCCGGTGCTCTACCAGCTGAGCTACGCCCACCATGTACTTGCGTGAACCTGCATTCGGGCTGACGTTGGGCTGTCTTTGGGGTGTCGTTGGGCGCCCGCCGCAGGTCTGCGCAAAGTGTAGCGGGATCAGGCGTCGGGGTCGGTGTCGGATTCGACAGGCACGGCGTCGGCCAGTACTTCGACCGGTGTACCGCTAATTCTCGCAGCAATCGCCCGCGCGGTAGGCGTGTCGGGGCCGGGTTGTGGCACGAACAGCGCCTCGCGGTAGTAGCGCAGTTCGGCAATGCTTTCGCGGATGTCGGCCAGCGCGCGGTGCCCGCCCTTCTTCTCGGGGCTGGCGAAGTACACCCGCGGATACCAGCGGCGGGCCAGCTCTTTGATGCTCGAGACGTCGACCATGCGGTAATGCAGGTGGTTGTCGAGTTCGGGCAGGTCGCGGGCGATGAACCCGCGGTCGGTGGCGATCGAGTTGCCGCACAGCGGCACCTTGCGGGGTTCTGGCGAGAACTCGCGGACGGAGGCCAGCAGCTGGTCTTCGGCCTCGGCCAGTGAGATCCCGTGCGGCAGTTCGTCGAGCAGGCCCGACGCCGTGTGCATCGTTCGCACGACGTCCGGCATCTGATCGAGGGCCTCTTGCGGAGGCTTGATGACGACGTCGACGCCATCGCCAACGACGTTCAACTCGGCGTCAGTGACGAGCAGCGCTACCTCGATCAGCGCGTCGGCGCCAAGGTCGAGGCCGGTCATCTCGCAGTCGATCCATACCAGGAAGTCGGTCACGAGATCACCTTAGGTGTTCGATGTGCGGCTCTCGCGAATAGTGCGCGGCTTTCCACAGGCCCCTTATGTGGCTAAGCCCTCCGACGCGAGGCGTGCAGGCCACATGAGGGGCGGGTTGACCACCTTAACGT
>JBOGEK010000534.1:0-2731 GCA_050743645.1 Acidothermaceae bacterium | reverse complement strand
CCGCCGTCGAGCACGTAATGCGACACGAGCCCGTCGATGAATTGCTCGACGGCGCTTCGAAACTCTGGAGGTTGTGTTGCGAGGTGCTCGAGCGATTCTGCTAGCCCGTGGGTGATCTGCACATTGCGACCGCGAAGTGCGCGCAATAGTTTGTGCTCATGATTGCCCGGGACGACGATCGCGTGGCCCGCGGCGACCATTCCCATAGCCAGTCGCAAAACTCCCGCGGTATCAGGCCCTCGATCTACCAAGTCACCCAAGAGAATCGCAGTCCGCCCGTCGGGATGGACAGCATCGACTGGACGATCGCCGTCATCGCGGGTGATGGTGTAGCCGAGTTCGCCCAACAGGGTTTCAAATTCGGCGCGGCATCCGTGGATGTCACCGATGGCGTCGAAAGGCCCGCAGAGGTGTCGCAAGTCGTTGTAGAGCGGTTGCCGGACGACGACGGCGGAGTCGACCTCCTCGGGCGACTTCAGAACATGAACCGTGCGAAACCCTTCGCGCTGCAATCCGCGAAGCCCACGTCGTAGGTCAGCCGCCTGGCGACGTATCACGTGATCGCCGAAGGCTCGATCGGCGCGGGCTTCATTTCGCGCTGCACAAAGCTTTTCTGGTAGGTCGAGCACGATGGCCACCGGCAACACATCGTGGGCGCGCGCAAGATCTACCAAGTGTTTGCGCGACGCGGATTGCACATTCGTGGCGTCGATGACAGTGAGCCGCCCGGCGCCCAGCCGCTTTCCCGCGATGTAGTGCAGCACGTCGAACGCGTCACCGCTCGCGCTTTGGTCGTTTTCGTCGTCCGCAACAAGTCCGCGACAAAAGTCGGAGGAGAGGATTTCGGTCGGCTTGAAATGGGCGCGCGCGAAGGTCGACTTACCAGAGCCTGAAACCCCGATCAGGACGACGAGACACAGCTGTGGCACGGCGAGATCACGGGCCACAGTGCGAGCCTGAGCGCGGTCGGTCATGCACTCACCGCCTGCGTCGAAGTATTCGCGTCGACTGTTTGGCGATCGAACACCGCCATTTGGGTCGGTGGGCCGACCTCGGGATCGTCGGTTCCGACCGGCAGGTACCGGACCGCGTAACCGTGCATCTCCGCAACCGAGTCGGCCCACAAGTGAAACTCCGCACGGCTCCATTCGAAGCGGTGATCCCGATGGCGCATCGAACCAGGCGCCATGCTCTCGAATCGCACGTTGTACTCGACATTCGGAGTGGTGACGACGACGGTGAGCGGCCGCGCATGCGCGAATAGTGCGCGCTCCAGTGCGCCGAGTCTCGACGGGTCGACGTGCTCGATGACTTCCATCAACACGGCGGCGTCGAATCCTGCGAGCCGCGCGTCGCGGTAGGTAAGTGACGACTGGAAAAGCGTGATGCGCGCACGCTCGCGCTCCGACATGCGATCGAGCTTCAATGTGCGAGTGGCCATCTCAAGAGCACGCCATGAGACGTCCGTGCCGACGATGTCGATGAAGCTCCTGTCGGCAATAAGGCCACGAAGCAGCGCGCCGTCGCCGCAGCCGAGGTCGAGTACCCTTCGTGCGGCCGCCGCCCGCAATACCGACAGAACTGTGCCGCGGCGCTGCTCGGCGAGCGGCACGGGCGTTTCCTCAGCGTCAACAACGTCGATGGTCACGTGAGCAGAATCGGTGGCGTTGTCGAGCTGTTCCTCGGTGGCGTCATCAACCTCAGCGAGCCGCGCAACTGCCGTTCGAAATAGTTCGGTTCGATGAGCGAGGTACCGACGAGTGATGAGTTCGCGGTCGGGGTGTGCTGCGAGCCAGCCATCGCCGGCGCGCACGAGTTTGTCGACTTCGTCGGGCGAGACCCAGTAATGCTTGGCGTCATCGAGCACCGGCAGCAGCACGTAGAGATGGTTCAGTGCGTCGGCGAGTCGCATGGTGCCATCGAGGCCGACGTCGAAATAGCGTGACTCGCCCCAAGCCGGAAACGCCTCGTCGAGCAATGTGACGCTCGCGTCGACCTGCCAACCGAGCGGTTCGAAGAATCGTTTTGGCAGATCGAGTCCGCCCCGACAGGGAAGCGCCGGAATACGGATCGATAGTGGCAGCTCGGCCACCGCGAGCTCGGGCCGTGCTTCACACCGCCCGCTCATCGCCGTGCGGAAGACCTTAGCCATCGCGACTGCGAGCATGCTCGATGCCGCGTATGGTCGGTCGTTGACGTATTGGCCGAGTGAAAAACCTTCGCTGGACGGGCCTTTGCGGCCGCGAACGAGTGCGATTGGGTCGACTTCGAGCAACAGCGTGGCTGTGCACGTCTCGGCAGTCGCCTCGGGGTAGAAGACGTGAGCGGTGCCCACCGATATGTCGAAGGTCTGCGCTTTGTTCGGGTGCTTGTGGAGCAGAAAGCCAAGATCGGACGCCGGTGCGCGCGTGGTCGTAATGGTGAGCAGCACCTCAGCTCCTGCCTCAAGCCGGGTACTCCGTGCTTGGTCGGTTCATGGCGGCAACTCGCCGCCCCGCCTATCCTGCCTGCCCGACGAGCGCGCCGCCGCCGAATTTCGAGGACCGTATGGGGAACGCGTCAATGGTGGAAGCGAGAGCACGTGTCACGGGCCCCCGAGGTTGCGCTTGGTCAGCTGCATTCGGCATGACGCGTTACTTCGGGGTGACGCCCGACAGATTCAGCCCGATCACGCCGACCAGGATCAGCGCGATCTACACCAGTTTCGTTAGTGAGATGCTCTCGCCGAGCC
>JBOGEK010000533.1:0-17695 GCA_050743645.1 Acidothermaceae bacterium | reverse complement strand
ACATCGAGAAGGTCTGCCAGTACATCGAAGAGCGGTTCCGTAGCCAGTACGCGCCGATCGTGGTGGTCGCCGAAGGTGCCACCCCCGCCGAGGGCACGATGGAGATTTCGTCGGGCGAACTCGACGCGTTCGGGCATGTGCGCCTGGGCGGTATCGGGCAGCGGCTGGCCGAAGAGATCGAGAAGCGCACCGGCAAGGAGGCCCGCACCACGGTGCTCGGCCACATTCAACGCGGTGGCACCCCAACGGCCTTCGACCGGGTGCTGGCGACCCGGTTCGGTCTGCACGCGATCGATGCGGTGCACGACGGTGACTGGGGCAAGATGGTCGCCCTTCGTGGCACCGACATCGTGCGGGTCAACCTGATCGAGGCCACCGGCGAACTCAAGACCGTCCCCGAGGCGCGGTACGCCGAGGCCCAAGTCTTTTTCGGCTAACCCGTGGTGGGCGCCGTCCGGTATCGGTCCCCGACTGCGGCGTCGCGGTTGACCACGTTAAGTCGGCGGGCCGTCGCTTCAACAGGTGCAGACGCCTCATAAGGGTGCCGCTCACCTGTTGAAGGCCGGCCCAGGTCGGACGACGAAAAGCCCGCGCCACGCACGGCCGGTAGACTTCGCGCGTGCAAGAACTCGATTCGTGGCGCGCGCTTCCGATCGCCCAGCAGCCGACCTGGCCTGACTCCGATGCGCTACGACGCGCGGTCAGCACGTTGGCGAAACTGCCGCCACTCGTCGTGCCCGAAGAGTGCGACCGGTTGCGCGCGCGGCTCGCGGCCGTCGCGCAGGGCAAGGCTTTCCTATTGCAGGGAGGCGACTGCGCCGAGACGTTCGCCGAGGCCACCGTCGAGAACGTGCGCGACAAGACGAAGATCCTCTTGCAGATGGCGGTCGTGCTTACTTACGGCGCCAGCGTTCCCGTGGTGAAAGTCGGCCGCATGGCCGGACAATACGCAAAGCCTCGTTCGAAAAACACCGAGGTGATCGACGGCGTCGAACTTGGCAGCTACCGCGGCGACGCCGTCAACTCGATCGAGCGCACCCCCGAGGCTCGCGTGCCCGACCCCGGTCGGCTGGTCGAGGCCTACCACCGCGCCGCCGCCACGCTCAATCTGATCCGGGCGCACGCCACCGGCGGATTCGCTGATCTTCGAAAGGTGCACGCCTGGAACTCCGACTTCGTTCGGCGGAGTCCAGCGGGCCAGCGCTACGAGTCGATCGCCACCGACATCGAGCGCGCATTGCGATTCATGGAGGCGTGCGGTTTCGATCTCGACGGCGCCGACGTCGCGCACCAGGTCGAGCTTTTTGCCAGCCATGAAGCACTTTTGCTCGACTACGAATCGGCGCTCACGCGCTTCGACACCGACCGTGGCGAGTTTTACGACTTGTCCGCGCACCTGGTTTGGATCGGTGAACGCACTCGCGATCTCGACGGCGCCCACGTCGAATTCGCCCGGCGGATCGCGAATCCGATCGGCGTCAAGCTCGGCCCGACGACATCGCCCGAGACTGCTGTCACGTTGCTCGAAAAGCTCGACCCCGACCGTCGTCCGGGCCGAATGATGTTCGTGTCGCGCATGGGCGCCGACAAAGTCCGCGACGTGCTGCCCGCAATCGTCGAGAAAGTCACGGCCACCGGAGCTGAGGTCGTGTGGAGTTGCGACCCGATGCACGGCAACACGATCGAGTCGGCAAGTGGTTATAAAACAAGGCATTTCGACGACATCGTCGAAGAGGTCACCGGCTTCTTTGAGGTGCATCAGGCCCTCGGCACGATCCCGGGCGGCCTGCATGTCGAACTCACCGGCGACGACGTCACCGAATGTCTCGGTGGTGCTGCCGATATCGTCGATGCCGATCTTGCCGGTCGTTACGAGACTGCATGCGATCCGCGCCTCAATGTCGGTCAATCTCTCGAGCTCGCTTTTCTCGTCGCGTCGATGCTCCAAGACGGACGACGCAACCGCGGCACTGGTCTTTAAGTCGCGAAAGGCATTTTAGTCGGTTTCGCTCGCCGGATTTGCCAGGTTGAACTCGTTAAGTCCATTCGAGAATCGCCCGTTTGCCGCTTAAGTTTCGCTCGCCGGGCGGCGCGTCGTACGCAATACTTCGTTCCGCGATTATTTCTTTCGGGGAGCTGAGATGCGTCTTTCACGTGCTGGTGTCGTTGTCGTTGCTGCGGCTTTCGCGATCGTTGCACCACTTGGCGTCGGTGCTGCGGCGACGTCGTCCGGCGTGCAGCCCACGACGGGCACCATAGAAGGCATCGTCGGCGACCCTAATGGCACGCCGATCCCCGATATCTGCGCCGAAGCCTTTGATGCGGGTGGTCATAGTGTGTCGACCGCGTTGTCTGACTCGAACGGTCGCTACGAGTTCCAGATCGCGCCGGGTACGTACACGATCGAATTCAGGGGCTGTCTCGGGGCGGACGTGCAGGCGCAGTTCTATGACAACGACCAGGACGTCGGCGCCCAGACGTCGGTAACGGTCGCCGCGGGCGATTCAAAGACGCTCGACCCACAGAAGCTGCAGCCCGGCGGAGACGTCTCGCTGACGATCACCAATTCGCAAGGGCTCCCGGTCAGTGGCCTTCACGTGTTCGCGCAACTGTATGACAGCGACCCTGCGCTTGCGGGGCTGCCGGTAGCCAGCAACGCGTTCTTGACGACGGATGCGCACGGGTATGTGCATTTCAGCGGCATGTTCGCAGAGCGCTACTCATTGACCTATGACGTTTGCCCGGCTCTTTACTGCGCGCTTGTCGGCTCATACGCTGGCAACGCCTGGAACGACTTTGTCACTCCCGTCCCCGCCGGCTACGACGTCGTAAACGACCTGACGGACAAGTTCGACGTACCTGCGGTCACGGTGAGTACGACAACGGCGACTGCCTCGTCGACGTCGCCAAGTGTGGGCGACCCGGTGACGATTACGGCTGCAGTGACCCGATCAGATAGCTCGGTGCCGACGGGTTACGTGTGGTTCTACACCAACGCAAATGACTACGGCTTGGTCCCTCTCGGCGCCAACGGCACCGCCAGCGTCACGTTGACGAACTTGCCAGTTGGCCCAACGACGGTCAACGTGTACTACTACCCGCCCGGCCTCGTCACACCGAGTGCGACGGCCGTCGTGCTAGCAATCCATCCTGCATCGACCGGTGGCGGCGGCGGCGGTGGCGGCGGCGGTGGCGGTGGCGGAACCGTTGGTTCCACGATCACAGGCACTGTGGGAGCCGATGGGTCGTTGTCGTCTGACCCTGCGGGTACCACGCCGAACGCGTCAAACCCGCTCGTCGTCGGGGTCACCAGCCCGAGCGGCGGAGACGTTGCCATCGACAAGACGCCGCCTGACACGGCAATCGCGAACTACCGCGTACTCAACGTTGGCGCGACGATCACGGCGCCGCAGGCCAGCGCGGCCGACCCGCTGAAGCTGTCGTTCCAAATCTTTGACGGCGACTTGCCTGATGGTTCTTATACATCCGATCTCACGATTTTTCGCGACGGCACAGCTGTTTCCCAATGTGCAAAGCCCGGCGTAGCGAGCCCGGATCCCTGTGTGACGGCTGAGAGTACGTCGTCCGGCGTCACGACTATCGACATATTGTCGTCGCACGCCAGCACCTGGGACGTCCAGGCAGCTGACGTCGGCCGAATCGCTGGCACCGACCGCATCGCGACGGCGGTCGCGATCTCGCGCGACTCGTTCCCCAACGGCAACGCGGGCGCGGTCGTCCTGGCGCGCGGAGACGACTACCCGGACGCCCTCGTCGGCGCGCCCCTCGCGGCGGTCAAGAACGCCCCGTTGCTTCTCACGCAAGGAGCCACACTTTCACCCGCGACATCCGCCGAGATTTCCCGGGTACTGCCTGCTGGCGGAACGGTCTATGTGCTTGGTTCCGATGCTGCGGTTCCGGCGGCCGTCGAGACTCAGCTCACGGACGCCGGGTTCCACGTCGTCCGTTACGGCGGAGCAGACCGGTTCGCAACGGCGGTCGCCGTCGCCGATGCCTTGGGTGACCCGAGCACCGTTTTGCTCGCAACGGGCACGAACTTCCCCGACGCGCTTGCTGCGGGGCCGGCAGCAGCGCACATTCACGGTGCGGTGCTACTGACCAATGGCAGCACGGTGCCCCCTGCTACTGCGGCCTATCTTTCGACGCACGCCAGCACGGTCTACGCCGTCGGAGGGCCGGCGGCCGCTGCTGATAGCAATGCAACGGCCTTGGTCGGTGCCGACCGTTTCGCGACTGCCGTTGCGATTGCGACCAAGTTCTTCGGTGCGCCCACCAGCGTCGGCATCGCAACTGGTGCGTCGTTCCCGGACGCGTTGTCGGGCGGCGCGCAACTCGCTCTGACCGGATCGCCACTGTTGCTTGCTGCGCAGGATGGCGTTCCGAAGTCGACCGCCGACTATCTCGGCACCGTCAATAGCAGCGTGACGGGCATACACGTCTTCGGTGGTACACCGACGCTGCCTGACTCGGTCATCAACGAACTGCGAAGCCTTTTGACGGCCGGCTAAGCCATCGGGTCCCGGAGTCAGCCTCGCATCGCAGGTTCACGACCCAGTAGCGGCGGCAACGCCCGGACGGCGGTCGCAAGTTCGCGCAGGTCGTTGTCGACCAACGCTTGCGGTCCGTCGCACAAGGCCAGTTCGGGATGGGGATGCACATCGACGATGATCCCGTCGGCACCGGCCGCGATTGCCGCGCGGGACAACGGCACGACGAGGTCTCGTCGTCCGCCCGAATGTGAAGGGTCGACGACGACCGGCAGGTGAGAAAGCGTATGAACCACAGGCACGGCTGAGATATCCAGAGTGTTTCGGGTGGCGGTCTCGAAGGTGCGGATACCGCGCTCGCACAAGACGATGTCGAGATTGCCGCGCTGGGCGATGTATTCGGCCGCCATCAGCCACTCTTCGATGGTCGAACTCATCCCGCGCTTCAACATGACGGGCAGTCGAGTGTTGCCAACCGCCTGCAGCAAAGCAAAATTCTGCATATTGCGGGTGCCGACCTGGAGCATGTCGGCGTACCGCGCCACCAACGGCACGTCGACCGGGTCGACGACCTCGGTGACGACCGGCAGGCCAGTTTCGTCGCGCACCTTGGCCAGAATTTCCAGTCCTGTCTCGCCAAGCCCCTGAAATGCGTACGGCGATGTGCGGGGTTTGAACGCACCGCCGCGCAGCAAGGTGGCCCCGGCCGCAAGCGCCATCTGTGCCGCTTCGAGAGTTTGCTCGTACGATTCCACGGCACATGGCCCAGCGATGAAAGTGAACGTGTCGGGTCCGATCGGCACGCCGGCGACCGAGACCGTCGATCGTTGCGGATGATGTTCGCTGCTGACCAGCTTGAAAGGCACCGAAATTCGTACGACGTCGCTGACGCCAGGCAGGGCGCGCAGGTTGAGCGCATAGAACTGCTCGATGTCGCCGACCAAGCCGACGATGGTCCGCTCGACGCCGCGGCTGACGAATGCGGAGCCGCCCGCAGCCTCGACTTTTGCGACCACGCCTTCGATGTCGGCGTCGGTCGCGTCGCCTGCCATCACGACGACCATCGTGAAATCTCCTTCATATAAAGCGAAAACCCCGGACCAGCGGGCCCGGGGTTGAAGTGTGCGGCCGATCAGCGCGGCATTGCACCGACTTGATCGACCGCCGCGAATGCCTCGGGCGAGGTCTGATACGAGCCGTACCAAAACAGCTGACTGGTGGACACGAGACAAGACCTTAGCATCACAGGTCACGCAGCTTTCGCAGCAAGCTCAGGTCGTCTCGATGTTCGGGCGCCTTCCCAGGCGTTTCGAGGACGACGGGAACACCTCGCGTCGCGGGGTGCCGGAACAATTCGGCGAACGGCTCCGAGCCGATTTGCCCGTTGCCGATTCTTTCGTGGTTGTCGCGATTCGAGCCGCGCGGATCCTTGGAATCATTGGCATGTACGAGTTTCAGCCGCCCTCGCCCGATGGTGCGAACGAGCGCGTTCAGTGTGGTGCGCACCCCGCCAGGTGCCGCCAGATCGTGGCCGGCTGCGAAGGCGTGGCAGGTATCGAGGCAGACGCCTACTCGCGGGTGGTTGTCGAGCGCGGCGAGGTAGGGCCCGAGGTCTTCGACTGTCGCGGCTAGCGACTGACCAGCACCGGCGGTGGGTTCGATCAGCAAATCTGGCCCGCCTTCGGGGATCCCGTCGAGCAACGGCAGCAAGTGCTCGCGAAGTTGCGCCATTGCGGCCGGCTTGCTCGACGGTGTCACAGCAGATCCAGCATGGACGACGACCCCCCGCGCCCCGATCGCGCACCCGCGGGCGAGGGCGTGCCGCAACGAGCGCACGGAGTTTTCGAGCGTCGTCTCGGTGGGCGAGCCGAGATTCACCAAATAGGCGGCGTGAACGAACGTCGGGATCTTCGCGGACGCGCAACCCGAGCGAAATTCGTCGTCCTGCTTGGGATCTCCGGACGACAGCGTCCAGCCGCGAGGGTTCGACAAGAAGACCTGCACTGCCTCGGCGCCGACGTCGCGCGCATAGGTGAGTGCGCCGTTTGCGAGGCCGCCCGCGACAGGCACGTGGACGCCGACAGGTGACGGCTTTCGCGGGGGCATGGCCCCAGCATGTCAGACGCCGAGCAGCCTCATCAGACGACGTAGAGCGTGATGGTGGTGCCTTTGGGCTTCATCGTTCCGGGCTCGGGGCTTTGGTCGTAGACGTCGCCCGGGCCGAACGGAGCGGCCAGCACCGACCACTTGAAGCCGGCCTTAGAAAGGTCTTGCTCGGCCTGTTTCGTCTTCTTGCCGCGCACGTCGGGCACCTTGAACAGTTGCTGGCCCTTCGACACGTCGAGCGTGATCGTGTCGCCATTCACGCCGGTGCCGCTGTTCGGTGTCTGAGTGATCACGATGCCTTCGGCGATGGTGTCGTTGTAGTCCTTTGTCACCGTTACTTTGAACCCGGCGGCCGTCAGCGCGGCCTGCGCGTCGTCGCCGTTCTTGCCTTCGTAGTCGGTGATCGTGATCGGCTGCGGACCCTTGCTGACCGTAACGGTCACCGTCTTGCCGTAGTCGACCGTTTCGCCCGCGGCAGGCTCGACCGAGATCACATTGCCCTTTGGTACCGAGGGGTCGAACGTGTCGACCTCCGGGGCCAGCTTGAACCCTGCGGCGGTCAGAGCTTTTTGGTAGTCGCCGTACGCCGTCGACTTCGGATCGAAGGCCGGCACCTTGGCCGTGCGCGTTCCCTTCGACACCGTGACCGTCACGCTCGCACCGCGCTTGACCTGCGATCCGGGATCCTTGCTCTGGTCGATGATCTCGCCGCTCGGGATCGTCGAACTCCACTGTTGGGCCGGATCGACCGCCAGCTTGAGGTGTGCCTTCGTCGCGGCCGCCTGCGCGTCGGGAACCGAGAGTTGCTGCAGGCTCGGCACTTTCGTGTATTGCCCGACGCCGTACCACCAGCCGGCTCCTCCTGCGCCTGCCGCGAGCAGCAACACGATCAGCAACGCGATCAGACCCCGACGGCGGCGACGGCGCCGCCTCGGGTAACCCTCGTCGATGATCTCGGCGTCGTCGACGACGGGCTCGGGCACGTAGCGATCCGCGGGCACGATGCCGGCTTCGGGCAGGTTGACCACCAGGGTCTGGTGGGTGCGCGGCGTCAGGCTAGTGGCCGCGCCCGCATCGGATTCGAGCGCAGGCAGGCCGCGGCGCACCCGCATGACGTCGGCGAGAAAGGCGCCCGCGTCGACCGGTCGCTGGTCAGGATCGCGCGCAGTCGCCCGCTGCACAAGCAGATCGACGGACGCCGGAATCCCGGGCACAACGGACGACGGAACGGGCACGTCTTCGTGGGCGTGGCGGTAGGCGACCGAGATGGGGGACTCGCCGTCGTAAGGCGGACGCCCGGTGAGCATCTCGAAGAGCACCACGCCCGCGGCGTAGACGTCGCTTCGGGCGTCGGCGACCCCGCGGGTGACCTGCTCGGGCGCGAGGTAAGCCACCGTGCCGATCAGCGTGGTAGTGCTCGTGACCGTGTGGCTCGCGGCGGCGCGGGCGAGCCCGAAGTCGGCGACCTTGACCCGGCCGTCGTCGGCCAGCAGCACGTTCTCGGGCTTCACGTCGCGATGGATCAACCCAGCGGTGTGCGCCGCCGACAGCGCCGACAACACCGGCTGCAAGATCGACAACGCTTCTTGTGGTGCCAGGTGCCCGCGCTCGCGAAGCAGATCTCGCAGGGTGCGGCCCTGCACGTACTCCATCGCGAGGAACACATGGCCCGCGTCGTCTCCTTGGTCAAAGACGGCGACCACGTTCGGGTGCGACAGCCGGGCCGCCGACTTGGCCTCGCGGATGAACAGGGCCACGAACTCGTCGTCCTCGGCGTAGAGCTGGTGCATGACCTTGAGCGCGACAAGCCGATCGAGCCGGACGTCGAGCGCGCGATAAACCGTAGCCATGCCGCCACGCGCGATGCGCGACTCGACCCGGTACCGGCCGTCGAGCACGCGCCCGACGAGGGAGTCAGAAACCGTCGAGTCCACGGGACCCGAGTCTACGTGCGGACATGGGGTGTGCCGGTCAGGCGCGACCGGGGTAGGGCGGCATCGCGGCTTGCTCGGCTTGCTCGCTCCGCAGATCGGTGAGGATCGCCTGGATCGACCGCGCCGCCGCCCGGCCGGCCTGGGCGCCATCGAGCGCACCGCTGCGGGTCAGCAGGAACCAACTGATCAACCCTCCGAGCAGGTAAAGCGTCTCGAACATTGCGTCGGCGGCAGCTGGGTCGAGGTGGGCAAGCTCGGGTTCGAGGATCCGCGCAAGCGTGTCGCGCCGGCGTTGACGGCCGGTGTCGGACCCGCGAGCAAGGGTGACGATGGCCATCGCGCGCGCTGGCGCGCCGATCCGGTCGAGCGCCTCGTAGAGGTGGGGCAGGTGGGCGGCGAGATCGTCGGGTGCTTCATGTCGGCCCGGCTCTAACCGGGGCCGTTCGCCCATGTACTCGGCGAGCTGGGCGCTGACCGACGAGGTCAGGCCTTCGAGCAACGCTTCGACGTTCGGAAAGTAGCGGTAGATCGTGCGCTCAGCCACGTCTGCCCTGTTCGCGACCGCAGCTACCGACAGCGCCTGAATGCCGCTCGAGACGATCTCGTCGGCCAACGCCTGCAGGATCGTCTCTCGCGTCTGGGCGGCCTGCCGTTCGCGTAGCGGGCTGCGGTAACTGCGCGGCCCTGAAGGTTTTTCGCTGACTGGCCCGGCCATGGGTTGACAGTACCAAAGAATCGATGTCAGTATCCCTGTCACGAACTACATCGACACACGATGTTTGGCTCTGGGGTGGGGTGAGCCGCAATGACGGCGGCGACAGCGCAAGGCGCACCGGTGATCGACTTGGCCGAGCCGGCTGCGGCGCACGTCGCCGTCGCGGGCGGCAAAGCCGCGGCGCTGAGCCGGCTGATGGCCGCGGGGTTCCCGGTGCCTGGCGGCGTCGTGTTGACAGCTGCGGTTTGCGGCCAGATCGTGAGCGAGGGTTACCAGCTCCAGCCGCAAGTACGGTCCGAACTGACGGCGGCGATCGCGCGACTTGGTAGCGGGCCGTTCGCAGTCCGATCGTCCGCGCTGACCGAAGACTCCGCCGCCGCGTCCTATGCCGGGCAGTACCGCTCGGTGTTGGGCGTGAGCAATGCGATCGACGACGTCTGCGCAGCGGTCGCGACGGTGCTCAAGTCGGCGTCCGGCCAGGCCCATCTCGACGCCTACCGCGCGCGGTTCGACGCGACCGACACCACTGGCATCGCCGTCGTCGTCCAACAGCAGTTGGCGCCCGACGCAGCAGGCGTCGCGTTCACGGCCGATCCGGTGACCGGCGATCGCGACCGCACCATCATCAACGCTGTGCGGGGGCTGGCCGACCGGCTTGTCAACGGCGAGGTCACGCCGCAGCAGTGGCTCGTGCGCGATGGCGTCGCGACCTGCACGGCCTACGGTGACGACAGCGGCGACGGCGAAGGCCCCGTCAGTGAGCGCGAGGCGATCGTGGTCGCTGCCCTCGCCGCGCGGGTTGAGGCGCGGTTCGGTGTGCCGCAAGACATCGAATGGGCGATCGTCGATGGCACGGTGCAGTTGCTGCAGGCCAGGCCGATGACCGCGCTACCGGTGCCGCCGGCAGTCGACCTGCCGGCCGGTAGCTGGATCAAGGAGTCAGGTCGTCGGGCCGAACTGATGACACCCTTCGGTGCGTCAGCCGTGCTTCCGATCGTGTCCGAAGGTCTCTCGACTGCCTTCGCCGCAACCGGTTCGCTGGTCGAGCGCATCGAGATGCACAGCGTCGCAGGGCAGGTCTACCTGCGCATCGTGCCGGTCGGCGGCGAACGCGCCGCCCGTGGCAACCCGCCGCCGTGGTGGTTGCTCGGCGTGCTCTCGCGCGTCGTCCCGTCGCTTCGCGCGCGCTGTCGGGTCGCGCGGCACGCGATCGACGACGCCACCGTCGACGACGTGGTGAACCGCTGGAGCAACGAGTGGCGCCCACAAATCCTCGAAGAGTCGGCACGGTTGCGCGCCGTCGACATCGCGACAATGTCGGACGTCGAGTTGCGCGAACACCTCGACGCGGCGGTCGGGCTGACCGGTCGCGGTCTTGACACGCATTTCCGGCTCCTGCCTCCTTACGCGCTCACCCTCTACAACCTCATAACCGCTTGCCGTGACGTGCTTGGCTGGGAATTCGGCCGCAGCCTTACCTTGCTCTCGGGCACGTCGATCGTCACATCGGAGCCGACGCGCGCGCTCGCTGCCGTGGCGGCGCTGGTCGCCGATCCCGTCGCCGTGCGCGAGGTACTGGAAGACGCGCACGACGTGGTCGAGAGGTTGATTGCGGTCGATGAGAAGGTCGGGGCGGCGTTCGAAGCCTGGTGTGACACCTATGCCTGGCGGGTGCTCGGCGAAGACCCCGGCGCGCCGACCCTGGCCGAGCAGCCCGGGCTACTAGCCAGCCTGCTGCGCGACGAACTCACCCGATTGAGCGGTAGCAACGTCGATGTCAATAACGACAGGGCTTTCGCTCTCGACCAGGCGCGCGCGGTACTCGCGAAGTGCAGCGCCACCGATCGCGAACAATTCGAACACGCGCTTGCAGCGGCCATGCGCGCTTACCCAACGCGAGAAGACAGTGCGGTGTGGGGTGCTTGCCATCCCGCCGGCCTGGTGCGCCGAGCCTTGGTCGAAGCCGGACGACGCCTCGTCGCGCACGGCTCGCTCGATCGGGCGGAAGACGCGAAGTACCTCGACATCGAGATACTTCGGGCAGCGCTTGGCGGGCGCTGCGACGGCTTGCGTGAGCTGGTGGCTCGAGCGCGGGCCGAACGAGCATGGGTAGCGGCGCACCCAGGCCCGCGGTTTTACGGGTCGCCTCCGGGCCGCTCTCCCGACGTGCGCGGTCTACCCGCGGCCGCCCGGCGCATGAACGAGGCGATGCTGTGGACCGAATCACTGCAGCACAACCGGCCAATGCCCGCGCTCGCTGACGGAACGTTGCAAGGGGCGCCCGCTTCGGCCGGCCGGCACACCGGGCCGGTGCGTATCGTGCGCCATTTTCATGAGTTCGATCGGGTACGCCCCGGCGACGTGCTTGTCTGTCGGGCGACCGATCCGTCGTGGTCGGTCCTATTCGGTGTCGTCGGTGCGATAGTCACCGAAGGCGGTGGCGCGCTGTCACACGCGGCGATCGTGGCGCGTGAACACGGCGTACCCGCCGTCCTAGCTGTCGACGGCGCGACCGACCGGCTGCTCGACGGCCAGCTCGTCACCGTCGACGGCACCGCAGGAACAGTAGGCGTCGCCGACCTCGCGCAACTAAACAACCGCCAATCCATCGGCAGCGAGACGAACCTCAGGGGAGAGTAATGATCGAGACTCCGGCCAGCTCGGAAACCGCTCCGGCACCCCGCACGTTGAGTGCGACTCGCCAACGATTCGATGTCGCCTACGGCTACTTGCTGGGCGTCTTCGTAATCGCTGTACTTGTGCAGATCTACCTCGCGGGCGTCGGCGCGTTCGGCTCGAAGAAGCCGAGCAGCGGAGCCTTCAATCCGCACGAAGACCTCGGCCACTACCTCGGTATTGCCGCCGTTGTGTTGTTCGTGCTCGCGCTGGTCGCGCGCGAGTCGAAGTACACCGTGATCGGCGCGCTCGTCCTTGCGCTGCTCACCGAGGTGGCTCAAGAAGGTCTGGCGCAGGGCGGCCATAGCGACAAATGGGTCGGCGGGCTGCATGCGTTCGATGCCGCGCTGATCCTCGGCGTCGCGATCCGGCTGTTCTACTTGTGGCGCCGCCGCCAGATGGCGTAGTCGTTTCCCGTTTCGCGATCGCAGCGCCTTCGCAGTGGCTGCGCTAGTTCAGTACGCCCAAAATCCCAGCTGTTACACGAAAATCACCTTGTTGGAGACACGTTATGTCTGCGCTCGCCGGCTACGTCCTGAAGCACAAGTTGCTCGTCGTGCTCGCCTGGGTGGTGCTCGCGTTGGCCGGTGCGGCTACCGCATCGCACACGATCAACCGGCTGACCGACACGTACGCGATGCCCGGTGAACCGAGCTTTGCTGCCAACGGTCAAATCGTTTCGCTGTACGGAAACGGCGGTGGCCAAGAACCGATCGTGCCGGTTGTCACGGTGCCAGCTGGGCAGTCGGTGCGTGACAGTGACGTGGCCGCGCAGCTGTCGAAAATCTTCGACGCCGCACAGCTGAACGCGAACGTGCGCGTGGTCGACTACGCGACGACGCGCAACGACGCGTTCGTCACCAGCGACGGCCGCTCGACGTTCGCGCTTGTGTTCACGCCTCCGAACGCGAAGCAAGATGGACTGTCAGATCTCGACCGATCGGTAGCGGCAGCAGTCAAGGCCGCGGCGCCGAACGGATGGACCGTCAACGTCACCGGCATGCGCGAACTCACGAATGCAACGCCGCCGAAAAAGGCGAACGGCGTTGTGGTCGAAAGCATGATCGGTGCGCTCGGCGCCTTGATCGTGTTGGTCTTCGTCTTCGCGAGCTTCTTAGTCGTGCTGCCGCTCGTCATGGCCGCAGTGTCGATTCTCACGACGTTCTTGCTGCTCGGTGGCCTGACCCAGCTCACCGATGTGAGCTACATCGTCGAGTATCTGATCGCGTTGATCGGCCTCGGCGTCGCAATCGATTACTCGCTGCTCCTCCTCACGAGGTGGCGGGAGGAGCGTGCAGCAGGCGCCCATCGCGAGCAAGCCGTCGTCGCGGCGATGGCATCTGCTGGCCGCGCGGTCGTGTTCTCAGGTCTTACGGTGGCGATCGGCCTGCTGTCGCTCACCGTCTTGCGGGTGCCGTTCCTTTCCAGCATTGGCTACGCGGGCGTGCTGATCCCGCTCGTCTCGATCGGGGCCGCTGTCACGTTGCTTCCCGTGTTGCTCGCGACGCTCGGCCCGAAACTCGAGTGGCCACACCGGCGCACCGAAGCGTCGGCGGGTCGCGTCTGGAGCCAGTGGGCACGCGTCGTCCAACGTCGCAAAGTCATCGCCGCAATCGTGGGGCTCGCGATCCTGGGCGCGCTTGCCGTCCCGCTGTTGTCGATGCGGCTCGGCGAGCCGCATACGAGCACCCTCGCCAAATCGGGCGAGGCCCGCACTGCGCTCGACACTCTTACCGCAGGCGGCGTTCCGACCGGCGTGCTCACGCCCATCGAGATCTTGGCAAAGGGTAACCCTTCGGCTGTACGGGCGAACGTCGCCGCGGTGCCGGGGATCGCCGCAGTAGTCGCGCCTTCCACCATCGACTACCGCCAGCACGGCACCGCAATCGTCGACGCGCTGCCCGTCGCTGAGGCGGGCCAGGGTGCTGGTCGGGTGACTGTGCGCCAGGTGCGCGACTCGTTGAGCAGTACCGCCGCAGTTATCGGGGTGGGGGGCGTGGGCGCGCAGAGCATCGACGCCGTGCACGCCATTTACGGCAACTTCGCGTTGATGCTCGTACTCGTGGGGATCGTCACGTTCTTGTTGCTCGCCCGTGCCTTGCGTTCGCTCGTGCTCGCTGTCAAGGCCGTGGTCGTCAACTTGTTGTCGGTGGCCGCGGCGTATGGCGTGCTCGTGCTGGTCTGGCAATACGGCTATGGATCGCACGCCAGTTGGGGCGTCGCATCGACGGGTGCGATCACCTTCTGGGTACCGGTGTTCGTCTTCGCGTTCTTGTTCGGGCTCTCGATGGACTACGAGGTGTTCATCCTCAGCAGAGTTCGGGAGGCGTACGACCGCACCGGCTCGACCGCGGCAGCCACTATCGAAGGGGTGGCGCGCACCGGTCGCTTGGTGACGAGTGCCGCATTGATCCTGGCGTTTGCGTTCCTCGCGATGTCGAGCGGGCCCCAGACCGACATCAAGATCATGGCAACCGGTCTCGGCGCGGGCATCTTGGTCGATGCGGTCGTCGTGCGCACCTTGCTGGTGCCGGCGCTCGTTGCCCTGTTCGGTCGCTTCAACTGGTGGTTACCCGCGGCGCTGGCGAAGCCGCTGCGCGTCGCGCCGTCGGCCGCGGTCGTCGAAGCCTCGTCACCGACCGGTGTCACGGTGCCAGCGCAAGAGTCACGACATTCGCGGAGTGTGGTCTAACCCAGAAGGTCGGTGAGCCCGAGCAGGATCGTGCCGAACGGAGGTACCTCGAACGCCATGGACGGCGTCGTCGATCTCGCTGCGGACGGCGCTAGTTAATCCGCAGCTAACTGCGATCGGCAAGGATGAACGCATGCACCCTGACGTCGTCCTGTTCGATCTTGACGGAACACTCACCGAATCGGCTCCCGGCATCACCCGCTCGATCGCGTACGCGATCGACGCCGCAGGCCTGGCGCCGCTCGACGACGCGACGCTGCTGCGCTTCGTTGGCCCGCCGCTGTTCGACTCCTTCCGCGATATCGCTGGGCTCGACGACGCCGGAGCAAAGGGGGCGATCGACGCCTATCGCGAGTACTTCATTGCGCGCGGTATGTACGAAAACTCGGTGTATCCCGGGATTTTCACGCTCCTGCAGGCTCTCGTCGACGACGGCTGCCGACTTGCCGTTGCGACGTCCAAGCCGACGCCGCAGGCGGTGCCGATCGTCGAGCACTTCGGGTTGCGCGGGTTCTTCGAAATCGTGCAAGGTCCTGAGACTGACGGCTTGCGCGCGACAAAGGCCGATGTGCTCACCGATGTGCTGCAAGCGATGGGAATTGCGCCAGGACCAGAGGTCGTACTCGTTGGCGACCGCTCACATGACGTCATCGGCGCGCACGCCGTCGGCATCGAGTGCGTCGGCGTCGCGTGGGGTTACGGCTCGCGCGACGAGTTGCTCAGCTCGGGCGCCGATGCCATCGTCTCGGACGTCGAAGAACTCGCCGACCTGCTCGGCGTGCGAGATGTGCTGCCGGCCGGGAATTGAGCCTCAGCTGGCGGTCAGTTCAGCGTTGTCTGACCCTGGCGGTTGCGGTAGCCGGCGCGGTTGCAGGCGCATCAGCACGTTGAAGCGCTCGCGGGTTTCGTCGTTACGGGGCGTGTAGACCATCATTCGCACGTTGCGCTGGTCGGATAGCCACAGGTGATCGGCCTCGATATCGAGCCGGCCGGCTTCGGCGTGCATCAACTGTTTGAAGCAGTTGTCCATCGGCGCCACCTCGTTGCGTCGCCACATCTCCCGAAACTCACGAGAATGCTGCTGCATCAAGTCGAGCAGCGCGTTCCAGCCGGGGTCACCGACGTGCTCGGCCATCGCGCCGCGCATCTTCGCCACCAGGCGCCTCGCGACCTCGCTCCAGTCGGGATGCAAGGTGCGCCAGTACGGGTCGGTAAAGCACATCCACAGCGTGTTGCGGCAGCCGCTCGGCAGTTCGGTGTAGTCGCCGACGAGCCCGAGGTAGGCGCGGTTGCTGGCCAGAATCTCCCAATGCGGCCCGAAAACCACGGCAGGCATCGGTGCCAACTGATCGAGCATCGCTTGCACGGCTGAGCCGACCCGCGGCAACTCCATGGTCTGTTCGGGGTCGGGCAATCCGGCAAGCGCAAAGATGTGCGCCCGTTCGGTCGGGTCGAGGTGCAGCACGCGCGCGACGGATTGCAATACCTGGCTCGACACGTTGATCGGCCGGCCCTGTTCGAGCCAGGTGTACCAGGTGATGCCGATGCCCGACAGCAGCGCGACCTCTTCGCGACGCAAGCCGGGGGTGCGCCGACGCAAGCCGGGAGCCATGCCGACCATGTCGGGTGTCGTGCGCTCACGCCGCGAGCGGATGAACTCACCGAGTAACCGGCGTCGTTCTGCGGTGATCTCGCGCGACAGCTGGGCCCGCTCGGACGACGTGCGTGGCCCGCCACGGCTGCCGCGCGATTCGCCTTCGGCGCCGTCATCGTCGACGACGGTCATGCCGGCGTGTGCGTGCACGGTCCGAGGGAGGTTCACGGTTCGCCCCGAAGTAGGGGTCTCGATGCTCATGCCGTTCATCCTTTCCGACCGCGTGCAGCGTTGCCAGGTTCTGTCAGTACCAGGATCAGCAGGCTCTCGGTACCAGGTTCATCGTGCCGCCAGCCTAGTCGTCATGACCAACGCAACCTTGTCTGTCGAACTGTCCACGCGGCGCGAGGCGCCGCCCGGCCCACTGAGCCCACCGTGGCGCGCGCTGCCGGTGCTGCTTGTCGGCGCATTCCTTCCGGTGCTCGACGCCTTCATCGTCAACGTCGCACTGGCCACGATCGGCCGCAGCCTGCATGCAAGCGCTGCCGAACTCGAGCTCACCGTCTCGGCCTACGGCGTCGCGTACGCCTGCTCGCTCGTTGCGGGCGGACGTCTCGGCGACCGGTTCGGCCGCCGCAAGATGTTTCTCGCGGGCATGGCCGCGTTCACCGCATCGTCGGTGGCGTGCGGCCTTGCGCCGTCCGCTGGGTTGTTGATCTTTTTCCGGGTGGTACAAGGCTTCTCGGCGGCGTTGATGTTTCCGCAGGTGCTCGCGGCGATCCAGGCCCGCTTCACCGGGCACGACCGGCAACGCGCGATCGGCTTCCTCGGTGCCGTGGTCGGAGCGGCCGGGGCGGTCGGCCAGATCGTCGGCGGCGCGCTGCTGTCGGCCGACATCGCGGGCCTTTCGTGGCGACCGATCTTCTTGGTGAATGTTCCCGTCGGCCTGGCAGCTCTTGCCATCGGACGACGGATGCTGCCCGAAACCCGCACGCCTGCTGCACCTTCGATCGACATCCGGGGCGCGGTCGGGTTGGCCGCCACCATTGCGCTCGTGCTGTTGCCGCTTACCCTCGGGCGCGCGAGTGGCTGGCCGGTCTGGACCTGGATCAGCCTGGCCGCGTCGGTGCCCGTCGGCATGGCGTTCGTGGCGAGCCAGCGCCGGGCCGAGCGGTCGGGGCGGGCGCCACTGTTGCCGTTGTCGCTGCTTGAGGTGCCGTTGGCCCGGCTCGGGCTGATCGCGATCCTGGCGTTCGGCACGTGCGTCGGCGGGTTCTTGTTCAGCCTCGCGATGATCTTGCAGGTGGGTCACGGTTACTCGCCGATCAAGTCGGGGCTCACGATGGTGCCGTGCGCGTTGGCGTTCTTCGGTGTCGCGCTCGTCACCCGAAAGCTGACCGCCCGTTTCGGCGTCGGGCTGCTCGTTGGTGGTGCCGTGCTTTTCGCGGCCGGGCTGGCGGTTTTCGGTGC
>JBOGEK010000532.1:0-2266 GCA_050743645.1 Acidothermaceae bacterium | reverse complement strand
CCCGGTAGACCGAGGCGAACCGCAGGAACGCGACCTCGTCGAGCTCGCGCAGCGGGCCGAGCACCGCGAGCCCGACGTCACCCGTCGTGATCTCGCTCGCCCCGGTCGCGCGCAGCTCTTCTTCGACCCGCTGGGCCAGCAGCGCGAGCGCGTCTTCGTCGACCGGGCGACCCTGGCACGCTTTGCGGACGCCGCCCGCCACCTTCGCCCGCGAGAACGGCTCGCTCGCGCCCGACCGTTTCACCACGGCCAGCGCGGCGGTCTCGAGGGTGGTGAACCGGCGGCCGCATTCGGGACAGGCCCGCCGACGCCGGATCGCGGTGCCGTCGTCGGCGACGCGGCTGTCGATCACGCGGGAGTCGTCGTGCCGGCAGAACGGGCAGAACATGTCGACACCTCCGACGTGCGGGCCGCTGATCGGCCGTTGATGCGACCGTGCTGTGGACAGAACTGTGGGAAATCGCCGTGTTGCTGTGGACCGGGTGTGCTCAAACCACCTCGGCCTGGGCACAACCTGTGGACGACTTACATCTGTGTAACTACTACATGTAGGGGGTGAACGTTAGGCCGGATGCAGCCGTGGCGCAAGCGGTTCGCGCAACTTCGCAGGCCGGACGGCGTGTCGCCCGGCGTGTCGAACGCCGAGCACACAAAGGGCGCCATCAGCGCGGGTAACACGGGAGATCGATCAGGACGGCAGGGTCAACAACTGGCCCGCCTGAACCGTCGCGCCCGACAGGTGATTCGCAGCGATGATCGCGTCGACGACCGCGCGTGGATCGGTGTTCGGTGAGATCCGCGTCGCGATCGACCACAAGGTGTCGCCCGGCTGGACCACGACGGTTGCCGCGTCGAAGCTGCTCGCCGCGACCGGCCTGCTGCCTGCCGATCCAGTGCTGGCGTGCGACGGCGCTAGACCGAAAACGAAAGACAAGGCCGTCACCACGAGCGCGAGAAGCACTACGCCGACGATTCGGCCGCGCCGGGTGAGCCGCAGCGGAGCCGGCGCGACCACACGGGCCCGGCGAACCGGCTCGGGATCAGAGACGACGAAGAGGAGCGGCCGGTTCGACCCGGATGGCGTGAGTCGAAGGGCGTTGCTGCCGACAGTGGCGGGGTGGCTCATCAGATGCCTCCGGGGAAGGAAGACGGCTCGAACGGGTGTTCGATCGAACGCATGTACGAGTTGTACCTCACGCCGCCGACAAAATGCGAGACACGTTCGAACAAATGTTTGAACGTGTCTGCCGAACCCGCTACGGTCACGGCAAGAGATCGCCCGCAAGGTCGACCCGAGCGGTCTGCTCGTCCGAGCGAACCCGAGCGAAGGAGCGCCAATGCCTCGACACCGAGAGTCCTCGGGTGAGCCAGGGCTAGCCGGCCTGGCAGGCGTCGCCGACTTCCCTGACGGGCCGCCCGACGCCACCGGTCTCACGCCACGCCAGCGCAAGGTCCTCGAGGTGATCCGCGACTCCGTCGAACGGCGCGGCTACCCGCCGAGCATGCGCGAGATCGGCGAATCGGTCGGGCTCACGTCCACCTCGAGCGTCGCTCACCAGCTCGCCACGCTCGAAAAGAAGGGTTACCTGCGCCGCGACGCGAACCGTCCCCGAGCCGTCGAAGTGCGCTCCCCCGGGCAACGTTCGAGGTCGGACGACGAAGGGGCGGCCGCGGGCTGGCGTGGCTCGTCGTCGTCGGGCGCTGTGTCGTCGGCCACTGCGTCGTCCCGTACTGCGTCGTCCGGCATGGATGAACCGTTCGACGAGACGGAGAGCGGCGACGCCAGACCGGCCGCGGCGTACGTGCCGCTCGTCGGGCGGATCGCGGCCGGCGGACCGATTCTGGCTGAGCAAGCCGTCGAAGACGTGTTTCCGCTCCCTCGCCAAGTGGTCGGCGACGGGCAGCTGTTCTTGCTGCAGGTCAAGGGCGATTCGATGGTCGACGCGGCAATCTGCGACGGCGACTGGGTCGTGGTCCACCAGCAGCCGGTGGCCGAGAACGGCGACATCGTGGCCGCGATGATCGACGGCGAGGCCACAGTGAAGACGTTCAAGCGGCGCGAGGGTCATGTGTGGTTGATGCCGCACAATCCCAACTACGCACCGATTCCAGGTGACGACGCGACCGTGCTCGGCCGGGTGACGGCGGTGCTTCGCCGGCTTTAGTCGCCCGCCTTCGAGGCGGGCACGTTTGACGCGGTCTACAGCGCCGAACGTCCTCCGCCTTGAGAAAGACGGTGGCTATACCTCGAGCATCGGTTGTTCGG
>JBOGEK010000531.1:0-2165 GCA_050743645.1 Acidothermaceae bacterium | reverse complement strand
AGATGGAAGTTGTCGACGTTGCTGGCTTACCGTTCGAGTTGACCACCGAAGGCGATCCGCCACTCGAGGGTCACGCTGAAGGCAGCACGCTCGTACTTCGTGGGGGCGCCGGCTCCGACCTATTCGTCGATCCGTCCGGAGGCGGCCCGCAGGTTGACGCGGGCCGCTTGCTCGGCGAACCACCCGCGGGTGACTTCGCGTTGTCGGCTCGGGTCAGTGTCGATTTCGCGAGTCGCTATGACGCCGGCGTCATTCTGCTCCATGCCGACGAAGCCCACTGGGCCAAACTTTGCTTCGAGTATTCGCCCCAGAACCGGCCGACGGTGGTCAGTGTCGTCACTCGCGGCAGTTCCGACGACTGCAACTCCTTCGAGGTCGACGGAAATTCCGTATGGCTACGGGTAATTCGCACCGGGCCGGCTTGGGCGTTCCACGCTTCGACCGACGGCGCGTGGTGGCGGCTCGTCCGCTACTTCTCCCTCGCCGGTTCCGAGCGGCCGGTGCGGATCGGCTTCGAGGCGCAATCACCGACCGGCCAGGGATGCACAGCCCGGTTTGAAGAGGTGACCTTCGGACGCGAAGTCCCGGGTGACCTGCGCGACGGTTCGTAGCAGTCTGGCTCGGATGCCAAGGCTGCGAGCCATGGACATTCGGCGCGGGCACTGATACGACGGATAGTGGCAGGTCGGACATTTCGGAATAGCCGTGTTCCGGCGCGTTTGCCCTAGCTTGATCGTCGTAGTGGGGGGTAGGGGCTGGCCGTGGCTCAGCGCGAGGCAACGTCCGTCGACGTCCGTCGTGGGTCGCCGTCGCGTTCCTCCAATGTGCCACCCGACGCTTCAACCGAAGTGCGGAGCGCGCTCGAACGCCGGCTTCGCTTCACTGTCACAGGAGTCGTACAAGGTGTCGGTTTCCGCCCGTATGTTCATCGTCTCGCGACTGAACTAAACCTGCGCGGCTTCGTCGGCAACGACGCCGCCGCGGTCTTCGCTGAAGTGCAGGGCCTGGCCGACGCTCTCGGCGAGTTCGCCCGAAGGCTGCCGGCCGAGGCGCCGCCGCTGTCCGTCGTCACGAGCGTTTCGGCAGTCCCGATCGCCGCTGTCAGCCGGGAGGTCGGCTTTGTCGTCGTCGCCAGCCGGCAAGCGCCGGGTGCGCGCACCTTCGTCGCGCCTGACGTCGCCACTTGCGATCCCTGCCTGACCGAAATGTTCGATCCGGTAGACCGCCGCTACCGGCATGCCTTCATCACCTGCACCGATTGCGGCCCGCGCTTCACGATCATCCGCGACTTGCCCTACGACCGCCCCTCCACGACGATGGCCGGCTTTCCAATGTGCGCGGCGTGCGCGCGCGAATACGAAAATCCCGCCCACCGCCGCTTTCACGCGCAGCCGGTGGCATGCCGTGACTGCGGACCGACGCTGTGGTTCGAACGCGACCGAGCGCGCGTCGCCGACGGTGACGGTGCAATCGAAAAGGCACAAAAACTCTTACGTGAGGGTGGAATCGTCGCGATCAAGGGCACCGGCGGTTTCCATCTTGCCTGCCGCGCCGACGACCCTGCAGCCGTCACGCGCCTTCGCGAACGCAAGGCCCGCATCGAAAAACCCTTTGCTGTCATGGCTCGCGACCTCACCGTAGTGAATCGCCTAGTACTAATGGACGACGAAGAGCAGCGCGTCTTGACATCGATGGCGCGGCCCATCGTGCTGATGCACCGGCGCAGTACAGCCTTGGTCACAGACGCGGTTGCACCGGGCAACCCGTTGCTCGGCGTCATGTTGCCCTACACCCCGCTGCATCATTTGCTGTTCGCACCCGTGCCGGGTGTCGACATCGAGTCGCCGGACGTACTCGTTATGACCAGCGCGAACATCAGCGACGAACCGCTGTGCTTCGACGATGCCGACGCCGCTAGTCGATTGCCCTTGCTGGCCGACGCTTTTCTGACTCACGACCGGCCTATCCACGTACCGTGCGACGACTCGGTGGTGCGTGTGGTCGACGGTCACGAGCTACCAATCCGCCGATCCCGCGGTTACGCGCCGCTGCCGGTGCCGCTCGGTGGGAAGTTGCCCGTGACCCTTGCAGTCGGTGCCGAGTTGAAGAACACCTGTTGCCTCATAGACGGTTCCGATGCGTTCTGCTCGGCACACATCGGCGAC
>JBOGEK010000530.1:0-3104 GCA_050743645.1 Acidothermaceae bacterium | reverse complement strand
TGCTTTGCTCTGCTGCGCATACGCAGCAGAGCAAAGCAACTGAGAAACCCTTCTCGTGCTGCTGTCGATGCGACGAGTCACGTGCTGCGCCGACGCGGCGAGTCACGTGCTGCCGATGCGATGACTCACGTCGTCGAGCGGGCATGGGCTGGTCGTCCAAACGGACGAATTAGGCCGACGCACAGGGCAAATTACCCCCAAATCCACATGATCTTCGACCAATCGTGTTTAGGTGGGCGCACCGCTTGTTGTTCCCCACCTGTAACAGGAGTTTCGGCGTGCGCCGTTTGCTGACCGCCGCATTTGGCGTGATCGTGGTCCCCAGTGCGTTGGTAATCCTGCCTGTGGTGACGACGCCGCAACCGGCCGCGCACGCAGTCGCGCCGACGATTTACCACCTTGCGGTGCCGTTGCACGGTCAAGGCGGCGGGGCGGCTACCAGCGCCAACGCGCCGACGCTCGCGCCCGCACTTCGCGGTCTTGCCGGCGCATCAACGCCGTCGTTCGTCGCCGGTCCGCAACAAGACACCAAGCAGTTTCGTGCGGTCGGCCTGAGCTGGAAGCACGACCCGAAGCTGACGTCGCTCGCCGCGCAGGTTCGGGTCCGAACCGATGGTGCCTGGAGCGGCTGGCAGGAGATCGACTCGACTGACGAGGGCACCGACGGCGGCGCCGACGCGGGTCACGTCGCACCGCGTGACGGCACCGATCCGCTCTGGGTCGATCACGCCGACGGCATTCAAGTGCAGGTGCTGCGGGTAACCGGTGATTCGCCGTCCGACCTGAGGGTCGATCTGATCGATCCCGGCACGTCGAGCGCCGATACCAGGCTGACCGCGGCGCACCCGGCTTCGACCGCGCTCGCCGACAGCAGCGAGCCGACGATCATCACCCGCGCGCAGTGGGGCGCCGACGAGTCGATCCGGCTCCGCGCTTGCTCGGGTGGGCCTGAGTCGGCGGGTCCGATCAAAGTGGCGTTCGTGCACCACACGGTCACCACCAACAGCTACAACCCCGGCGACGTGCCGGCGATCATCCGCTCGATCTACGCCTACCACGTGCAAGGCGAAGGTTGGTGCGACATCGGTTACAACTTCCTGGTCGACAAGTTCGGCCGGGTCTTCGAAGGCCGCTACGGCGGCGTCGAGAACTCGATCCTCGGCGCCCACACGGGTGGTTTCAACACCGACAGCTTCGGCGTCTCGATGATCGGTACCTACGACACGGTGACGCCGCCGAAGGCGATGACCGACGCGCTCACCCAGTTGATCG
Source organism: Acidothermaceae bacterium (assembly GCA_050743645.1). Classification (GTDB taxonomy): domain Bacteria; phylum Actinomycetota; class Actinomycetes; order Acidothermales; family Acidothermaceae; genus JBOGEK01. The sequence goes on along the minus strand of JBOGEK010000530.1, from coordinate 1,832 downwards.
CCTGGAAGTTCTCGATGTCGTACCTCAACCCCGAGGGCCAGGAGACGCTGACCGCTGCGTCATTCGACGGAAACCGTTACCCCACCGGCACGAACGTCACGTTCAACACGATCTCCGGGCATCGTGACGCCGACCTGACGGCGTGTCCAGGTAACGCGGGGTACGCCGTCCTGCCGTTCGTCAGGCAGGCCGTGTTCGCACAGATGCAGGCGGGCCTGGTCGACCCGACGGTCGCCACCAGCCCGCGGTCGGTCGCCGCGAACGGCTCGGTGCACGTCACCTCCGGCATGTTGCAGGCCGGCAGCTGGCAACTCGGTGTCGCCGACTCGTCGGGCGCAACCGTTACCACGATGTCTGGCTCGGGCAGTTCCGTCGACGCCACCTGGAACATGACCGACGCGTCCGGACAACCCGTGCCCGCGGGCCAGTACACCTTGACGCTGGCCAGCAACCAGGCCGGCGTCGAGGCTCGCACCTGGAGCACGATCGTGACCGTCGGCGCCGCGTTCGGTGGGCTCGACTCGGTGAGCGCCGCTACGGCCTCGATCCACGCCACCGGCTGGGCCGTGCACGGTACCGACGACGGCACCGACAACGTGCGGCTCACAGTCAGCGGCTCGACCGTCGGCACCTACGCGGCCACGGTCTCAAGGCCGGACGTCGCCAGCGACCACCCGGGCTACAGCTCGAATCATGGCTTCGACCAAACGGTGTCGGCATCGCCCGGAGCGCATACCGTCTGTGCCTACGGGGTGAACGATGTCGTCGGCGGCCCAGACTCATTGCTGGGCTGCAAGCTGGTCACCGTGCCCGGGGCGGCGCCTCATCTCACCGGCAAGGCGGCTGATCCTGTCGGGCACCTCGACGCGGTACAGGGCGGCCCGGCCGAAGTGCACGTCTTCGGATGGGCGCTCGACCCCGAGACGGCCGGCCCCATCAACGTGGCGGTCTACGTCGACACCACCTTCGCGGGCTACTTCAAGGCCGCATCGGGTCGGCCCGACGTCGCCGCCGCGCACCCGGCCTACGGTTCGGTGCACGGGTTCGACCTGCTGGTGCACGGCATCGGGCCAGGCAACCACCGGGTTTGCGCCTATGCGATGAACATCGGCAACGGCACCACGAACCCCACCCTCGGATGCGCCATCGCGTCGGTTCCCACCGGCAACCCGACCGGGCACCTCGACTTCGTCGGCTCGGTTCCCGGTGGACTCGTCACTTGGGGCTGGGCGACCGACCCCGACACGTCCGGCCCGATCACGGTGCAGCTGTACGTCGACAACCACCCGGTGCAAGGCCTCACCGCCAACCTGCAGCGGGCCGACGTCGCCGCGCATTACCCGCTCTACGGCGGGGCGCATGGCTTCGCCTCGCAGCTCACGCTCGGCGGCGGCAACCACCAGCTGTGCGCCTACGCGATCAACGTGGGTGGTGGCTCGGGCAACGTCAAGCTCGGCTGCCAGACCGTGAAAGTGCTTGCCGGCAACCCGTTCGGACACCTCGACTCCGTCGTGCCATCACCGGGCGGCGTCGCGCTGTGGGGTTGGGCGATCGACCCTGACACGGTCGCGTCTGGCCAGGTCGTGGTTTCGGTCGACGGTGCTTCGGTCGCAACGCTCGCCGCGAACCAGGTCAGGCCGGACGTCGGAGCGGCGTACCCGGCGTACCGTGCAGCACACGGATTCGCCTCCCTGCTCACCCTTTCGGGAGGCAAGCACACGGTCTGCGTGAACGCGATCAACCAGCTATCGGGTACCGCCAACCCGCAACTGGGTTGCCAGACCGTGACCGTGCTGGCGGGCAATCCGAGCGGCCACCTTGATGGCGCGACC
>JBOGEK010000529.1:0-1565 GCA_050743645.1 Acidothermaceae bacterium | reverse complement strand
TTTCCGCACTGCAAAGTGTTCGTCGAAGGTGGCCAGGTCACCAGAGTCGAGGGTGGTGGCGAGTATGGCGAGAAATGGCGCGAAGTTCTGCACGAGACTCGTAATATCCAGTACCCCGAATACCCCGGCCCAGGACTGTTCTGGCTGTGGGAATGCGCGATCGGCACGCACCCGAAGATGGTGCGCCCACCGTACGCATTCACACTTGCCGGGCACGCGGCAATGTTCGAGCGATTGAGTTCTGGCTACATACACATGGGCTTTGGGACGGCGAACGGCAATCCCTCAGAAGCCTGGGCCGAAGAACGTGGGTTGCCGTGGGGGCACCTGCACATCCACCTGCAGCTCCCGACCTACACCCTCACGACCACCGAGGGTGAACCCATCACCGTGATCGAAAAGGGCCGGCTTACCGCCCTCGACGACAAGAGCGTGATTGACGTCGCGTCGCAGATCGGCGACCCGGCAGAACTGCTGCAGCGGGCCTGGGTTCCGCCAGTGCCCGGATCGACGGTGCCCGGAGATTACTGGGCCGATTACGCCGACGCGCCTGACCAATGGCTGGAGCGGTACGACGCGGAAATCAACGGTCGATGAAGCACGTGGTTCGTTGCCCCGGTTACGGGCGGACGCGTGATGCGTGATCTGACCGAAGGGGAATTCGCGCTCTTGCGCCGAGCGCAGCTCCTGGCCGTCAAAAACGGCGCGTCGCAGGTCGACGTCCCGCATTTCGCGGTTGCTTTTTTGGATGCTCGCCCCCAAGTTGTCGAGCACTGGCGCTCACACGGCGTCGACGCCGACGGTGTTCGGGCATCCCTCGAAGCTGCGTTGCGGTCTCAGGTGTGGTTGCCGCCGGGCAGCGACCGGTTCGCGATCCCGGCCGGTGGCCCGCTCGTGGTCAGCACAGAGGTCGCCGCGCTGATTCGGGAATGGCGCGAAATATCACCGAGCGGCGACGCATCGCGAATCGCGACATCGGATCTGGCCCGCAATCTGCTTTTGTGTGTGCCGTCCGCTGATTCGGCAGCCAACCGCCCGACCTTGCAACCACCCCAACCGCTTTCGCCGCGCGACACCACGCTGGACGTCGGATCAGGTGAGCTACCCCCAGGCCTGTCTGAGCACGGTCGCGACCTGACCCGGCTCGCCGCGACAGGCGGTCTCGATCCGTTGATCGGTCGGGATAAGGAAGTCGACCGAATCATCCGAGTCTTGTCGAGGAAGAAAAAGCGTAACCCGGTACTCGTCGGTAAGGCGGGCGTCGGCAAGACCGTCATCGTCGAGGGGCTGGCGCTGCGCATCGCAGCAGGTGACGTGCCGAAATCGCTCGTCGATGCGCGCGTCGTGTCATTAAGCCTGGCCAGCCTTCTCGGTGGCACGCGGTACCGCGGCGAGTTCGAGGGTCGGCTGCACTCGATCATTGAGGAGGCGACGACGGGTGCACGCCGGACGTTGTTGTTCGTCGACGAATTCCACCTCATCGTTAAGGCAGGCGCGGCCGAAGGGGGCCTCGACATGGCGTCGCTGTTGTTGTCTGCCATGGCCAGAGGCGACATCTCGGTGAT
>JBOGEK010000528.1:0-4714 GCA_050743645.1 Acidothermaceae bacterium | reverse complement strand
GCGAACAACTGCATACTGGCGGCGTTGAACGTGAGATAGCCGACGAACGCAGCGAGCGCCGTCGATCCGTCTGAGCGGCGGGCAAAGCCGACTGCGACGCCAAGGCAGAACAACAACGGCAACGACTCGAAGATGAGGTTGCCCGCACTGAACATCACGTTGGCGACGTGCTCGAGCCAGTAGAACGGCCGGTATTGCGCGAGCCCGTAATGCTGGCCGGCAACGTGGCGCACGTGGCCGCCGAGCATGTCTTCTTGACCGAAACGTAACAACAGCGCACCAGCGGGCAGCGTCGCGACCGGCAGCATCAGGCTGCGACCGATTCGCGACAGCACCGAGAAAACCGGATTGTTCAGTCGCGGAGCGGCCGGCAGCCCGTCGGTGACGGCAGCTGTCACGTCGGCTCCTCGTGCGGATGCGGGAAGCGGTGCGTGGCCTTCGGGCGATCCAGCGGCACCCAGAGCTGGTAGCGGTCGCTTCGGTAGGCGGACGACGCGTACTCAACGCGCTGGTGACCCGCGTAGGAATAGCGGCGCATCCACAGCACCGGGACCTCCGAGCCGATTTCGAGCAGGTGGGCATCGGCCGGGTCGGGCGTCGTTGCCTCGATCGTCTGCTCGCCCCAGTCGAGTACCAAACCGTACTGCTCTTGCAAGGCGACGTAGAGCGATCCGACCAAGCCTGCTTCGAGCAAGCCCGGCACCAGCCGCTCGGGAACGTGGGTTCGCTCGACCGACATCGGAATGCCGTCGGCGAAACGCAGCCGTTCAAGCCGGAGCACATGCTCACCAACAGCGATCTCGAGATCGCGGGCAAGTTGCGGTGTCGCGGCGGTCCGCTCGAACGCGAGCACCCGCGAACTTGCGCGCATCCCTCTGCTGCGCATGTCTTCGGTGAACGAGGCGAGGCGAATCTGAAGGTCGGTCTTCTGCCGTGCGACGAACGTGCCTCGACCCTGAACCCGGTAGAGGCGACCCTCCGCCACGAGACCGTCGATCGCCTGCCGCACGGTCATGCGCGACAGCTTGAAACGCTCGGCGAGTTCGCGCTCCGAGGGGATCGGGGCGTCGATCGCCAGCTCAGCTTCGACCAGATCGAGGAGGATTTCCTGCAGTTGGTGATATTTCGGCACCGGGCTGCGCGGATCGATCTCGGGGCTCGACTCCGTCATGGGAACCTTCTGTCAGGCGGGCGATCGCAGTCTGGTCGGCAGGCGCCATCTTGTCCAGACCGGACTAGACCATTACCGTCAAGGCCTGTCAAGAAGGTGAGGGACCAGATGGACCCCGAGTCGGGCACGTCCGCAGCCGCCGGCGTTGCGAAAGCGCTGGCCATCATCGAAGGGCTGGGCGGCGCCTCCAACATCCTCGAGATCGAACCGTGCATCACCCGGCTGCGTACCGAAGTGCGTGACGGCACGCTGGTCAACGAAGCCGCGTTGAAGTCGGCCGGCGCTCACGGCGTTTCCCGTCGCGGCACGATCGTGCAGGTGATCGTCGGGCCAGAAGCCGACGTGCTCGCCCAAGACATCGAAGATCAACTCGAATGAGTGTCGTCGTCACGTCGCCCGTGACAGGCACCGTCGTCGGACTCGAAGGAGTCAGCGACCCGGTCTTCTCGACCGCGATGGTAGGCCCAGGCACGGCGGTCGATCCTGACCGTCGTCCGGGCCATGTGTGCGCGCCGGTGTCGGGCACCTTGCGCAAGCTCAAGCCACACGCGTTCATCGTCGTCACCGAAGACGGCCGCGGCGTGCTCGTACATCTCGGCATCGACACGATTGCGTTGGACGGCGCCGGTTTCACGCTGCTGGCCGCCGAAGGTGATTTGGTTCACGCGGGCGCGCCGATCGTCGAGTGGGACCCCGAATCGGTGGCTGCGCGCGGATTCTCGCCGGTCTGCCCCGTGATCGCACTAGACGCCAGCGATGACCTGCTCGCCAACCGCAACACCGCCGGATTCGTCGACGTCGGAGATCCGCTGTTCTCATGGAACTGATCCCGGCCTCAGCGGCCTCCTCGACTGCCACAGCGACTACGGCGGACTCCTCGGCTGCGGCGTCCGAAGGTCCGGACGCGCGGCAGTTGCATGGTGTGCCGGTCAGTCCGGGCGTCGCGCGCGGACCCGTCGTCCGCATGGGTGACCCGCTGCCGGCGCCGAGCGACCGGCCGAGCAATCGGCCCGCACCGGTCGAACTGGCAACGGCAAACGCCGCGATGAGCGGCGTGGCAGCCGACCTGCGAGCTCGCGCAAGCGCCGCCGAACAACCCGTGCGCGGTGTGCTCGACGCGCAAGCCTTGATGGCAGAAGACCCAGCTTTGTCGGACGACGTAGCGCGTCGCATCGACGCCGGTGCGACAGCCGCGCGAGCGATCTGGGAAGCATTCGGGGTGTTCCACGACGCGTTGCGCCGAGGCGGCGGGTACCTAGCCGAACGCGTCGACGATCTCGACGATGTGCGCAACCGGATCGTGGCATCGTGCTTGCGTGTCGCGCTGCCGGAAGTGCCTGCACCCGGCTTCCCGTTCGTACTGATCGCCCGCACGCTGTCACCCGCCGACACTGCGTCGTTGCGCGCCGACCAGGTGCTCGCCATCGTGACCGTCGAGGGAAGCGCGACCAGTCACACCGCGATTTTGGCTCGTACGCTCGGAATTCCAGCCGTAGTAGGCTGCGCCGACGTGACGGTGTTGGCTGACGGAACCCACGTGCAGGTCGACGGCAACACCGGATTAGTTGAGGTTTCGCAGCACCTCTCGGCTGAAGCTCCGGGGGCGATTGGCGCAGCTTCAGGCACTGTGGCTTCGGTTGCTGGAGTTTCGCGGGGCGGCTCGTCAGGCCACTTCTCCGTGACTGCCGAGGGACTCGGCGGGTCACGCACCGCTGACGGCGTGGCGATTGCGCTGATGGCCAACATCGGAAGTCCAGACGAAGCGGCGCCGGCTGCGGCGGTGGGCGCCGAGGGAATTGGCTTGCTGCGCACGGAGTTCTTGTACCTGCGTGCTGGCAAGCCGCCTTCGGTCGCCGAGCAGGAAGCCGCGTTGCGCAAGGTACTCGCCGAGTTCGAGTCGCAGCTTGTCGTCGTCCGACTTCTCGATGCGGGTGGCGACAAACCGTTGCCGTTTTTGGCGACGTCAGACGAACCGAATCCGGCGCTCGGAGTTCGCGGGCTGCGCGCGTTGCGCACACACGACCGCATTCTCGACGACCAGCTCGACGCAATTGCGCAGGCTGCCGCGGCGTCGTCCGCCCGAGTCGCTGTGATGGCGCCGATGGTCACCGATGCACGCGACGCCGAATGGTTTCGCTCGCGCGTGCAGGCACATCGCGGTTGGCCGGGCGACATCGCGATCGGAGTGATGATCGAGACACCTGCCGCAGCCTTGACGGCCGATAATGTGCTTGCTGCAAGTGATTTCGCGAGTATCGGCACCAACGATCTCACGCAGTATGTGATGGCGGCCGACCGATCCCTCGGCGTGTTGAGCGGGCTGCAAAATCCGTGGCATCCGGCGGTTCTCGAACTGGTTGCGATGGCGGCCGAAGCGGGGGGGCGTCAAGCAAAGCCGGTTGGCGTCTGCGGCGAGGCGGCGGCAGATCCGTTGCTGGCGTTGGTATTGGTGGGTCTTGGCGTGACGAGTCTTTCGATGACGTGGAGTGCGATCGAAGGGGTGCGAGCTCGGCTCGCGCAGTATTCGTTCGCAGAATGCAGTTCGCTCGCGGCAGCCGCGCTCGCGGGACATGACGCCGACGACGCGAAGGCGCGCGTGCTCACGGTGGTGGGCTGAACATGCTGCGATCGCTGGCGTATCGGGCGTACCTGCGGCGGCTACGAAAGTCTTTGGCTGGTGCGGCTTTGCCGCGGCACGTCGGGCTGGTGATGGATGGCAACCGTCGATGGGCTCGCGGCGAAGGGCTGGCGAGCGCAAGCCTGGGGCACAAGCAAGGAGCAGCCCACGTCGAGGAGGTGCTGACGTGGTGCACCCGGCTCGGCATCAAGCACGTCACCGTTTTCGTTTGCTCGACAGAGAATCTGACACGCCGCGACGACGCCGAGGTTGCATTTCTCATGCGGGTCATCGAAGACGCGGTTGAGACGCATCTCGACGTCCCGAATCCTCAATGGCATGTGCATATTGCCGGGATGCTCGACGTCCTGCCCGACAGCACATCACGGGCGTTGAAAGCTGCGGTCGAGGCGACACGTGAGTGCACGACGGGTGCGCATCTGACGTTGGCGGTTGGCTATGGCGGGCGCCAAGAGGTTGTCGACGCGCTGCGTGAGTTGCTCGAATCAGAGGCGTTGCTCGGCACGACACTCGATGAGTTGGCGGCGCGAGTCACGGGCGACGACATCAGCCGGCACCTCTACACCGCCGGACATCCGGAACCCGACCTCGTCATCCGCACGAGTGGAGAGCATCGGCTGTCGAATTTCTTGCTCTGGCAAAGCGTAAATTCGGAACTCTATTTCTGCGAGGCATACTGGCCCGCCTTCCGCGAGGTCGATTTCTTGCGCGCGGTTCGCACCTTCGCCGAGCGCCGAGCCGCACGCGAAGTTTGATCCGGACGGCGGGGCGCGGCGCGCGTTGACCCGGACGACGGGGCGCGGGCTAAGCGCAACCTCGAGGGATCACTGTTCGAGTATGAGCCTTGCACGGGTTGTGACGGTTCTGCGACATTGCTTCAGCCTGCGGTTTCCACAGGCTGTTTT
>JBOGEK010000527.1:0-3733 GCA_050743645.1 Acidothermaceae bacterium | reverse complement strand
GCTCTACACCTTGTTCGGCTGGCAGCGGCCGTGCTACCTGATGAGCGACGGCCACGCCAAGACCTACAAGGAGCTCCTCGAGACCACCGACTGGGAAAAGTACGGACGCGGCAAAGACCCCCGGTGCGCCAACTGCATGGCACACTGCGGCTACGAGCCGAGCGCCGTGCTGGCCACGATGGGATCGCTGAAGCAGTCGCTGCGCGCGATGACCGGCAGCTAGTCCGGCAGCGGCGGCTAACCCGGTAGAAAGGAGTCGGCCTCGATGGCAGGCGGGCCGACGGAAACTCCGCAACCGCCGGCTCGGCAGACATCGACGCCGGCCAGGGCGACTCTGCTTGCACCGCCGGCGTCAGGTGCGCCTGACGGCTCGGCCGGTGGCCCAGAGCATGCGCACGCGCTGATTCCTCGCTGGCTCTACACCGGCGCCGCCTGGTCGTGGCGCCTGATCGTCATCGGTGTCGTCGCCTATTACCTGCTGCACTTCATCTTGAGGATCCAGCTCGTCGTCCTGCCGTTCCTCGGCGCGATGGTTTTCACGGCGCTCTTGCGGCCGATGTCGCTTCGACTGCAACGGCACGGCTTCTCGCGGTTGCTTGCCACCTGGACGACGTTTCTCATCGCCCTGGTGATCGTGCTCGGCGTCGGAACGCTGGTCGTCTACCGCTCGATCGCCGAGTGGCACATCCTCGTCAACGACCTGAGCGACACCACGGCCAAGGTGCGGCATTGGTTAACCGGCGCACCGTTCCATCTGAAGAGCAGCGACCTGAAAGACCTGCAGAAGAAACTCGCCGACACACTGAACCAGCACCGGGGCGTCGTGATCACCGACGTAATCAACGGCGCGAGCATCATCGGCGAGTTCGTCGCCGGGCTGATCCTCGCGGCGTTCATCACGTTCTTCCTGCTCTACGACGGCTCGCGCATCTGGCAGTTCGTGATGACGCCGCTACGCCCCCGCACGTCGGAGCGCGTCGACCGCGCCGCGAAGTCTGCGTGGCAAACGCTTTCGGGCTACATCAGGGGAAGCGTGGTGATCGCAACGATCCACGCCGTCGTGATCGCGGTGTCTTTGTTCGTCCTCGGTGTGCCACTGATCGCACCGCTGGCGTTGCTGGTATTCGTGACCAGCTTCATCCCGCTCGTCGGCGTGCTGATCGGCGGTGGCCTTTCGGTGTTCGTGACGCTCGGCACCCATGGCCTCACCCCCGGCCTCGTGCTGCTCGGCATCCTGATCATCGAGCACCAGCTCGAAGGTCACCTCTTGCAACCGTTCATCATGGGCCGCTACGTGCGGATCCATCCGCTCGGAATCGCGTTGGCGCTAGCCGTCGGCGGCATTCTGCAGGGCATCGTGGGCGCGATCGTCGCCGTGCCGCTGGTGGCGATGGTGCATTCGGCCTGGCCGCATCTTCGAGAGTCCGAGCTCGCCGTGCTGCCCGACGAGGCACCCCCACCGGGACACGTGCTCGTCGGAGAAAACCCGACCGACTAGCCCTTGTGCGGTCCCGGCGCAAGCAGCAGGCCGATCTTCGAGGCCGCCGCGTCAGAACGCGATCTCGAACCAGATCGTCTTGCCGGATCTGGTGTTCTTGACGCCCCACCGCGACGAGATCTCGTCGATCAGCAGCAGCCCGCGCCCGGTCGTCGCCAGTTGGCTTGGACGGCGAGGAGCCGGCAATGCGGGGTTGCCGTCACTGATCTCGGCGCGGAATACGCCGCGGCGCACGCCTGCATGCAGCTTCACGCCGGTGCGGCCGTGGATGATCGCGTTGGTGACGAGTTCGCTGACCAGCAGGCTCGCGTCGGCGACGACGTCGGGATCGGCGAGGTTGGCCAGTTGGCTTCGCACGAGCCGGCGAGCAGTGCCAACGCTGGACGCATCGCACGGCAACACCGTCCGAAGATCCATGCCGCTGAGAATACGGATCAAGATGACTATTTCTGGGGAGCACGCCGCGCGGCACGCGGGCCGTTTTGGCCTGATGACCAGCGAATTCCAAGGATTGGCAGGTAAAGTCGCCCCGATTCATACAGGACCGGACAGATCAGACAGGAAGCAGGACCCGCGGTGCCGCATGCACGTCAGCAAGTCGACCAGTCGCTGCCCGGCACGAAAGGACTCCGCTTCGCTTCCCCGCTCGGCACGCGTGTCGTGTTGGGCGTGGTTGTCGTCGGCGCATTGATCGCGTCGGCGAGCTGTACGAAGGCAAGGTCGAGCGCCGATCCGTCAGCACCGGTCTCGTCAGCACCGGCCTCCGCCCCGGTGTCGTCACCCGCAGCCGCGGCCAGTTCGGGAAGCATCTCGCCGTCCGCGTCGAGTAGTACTGGGCTCGACCCGCTGACGGGTCTGGCGGCTTCGGCGCCGGGGGCCGCGAGTCGTCCGGCACTCGGCGTGAAGATCGACAACGTGGCCGGCGCGATGCCGCAAGCTGGACTCAACCAGGCCGACATCGTCTTCGAGGTGCCGGTCGAGGGCGGGCTGACCCGGCTGCTCGCCGTTTTCCATTCGCACGACGCGCCGCTGATCGGGCCGGTGCGGTCAGCGCGGCCGGTCGACGCCGACATCCTCGGGCTTTTCGGCAAGACATACTTCGCGTTCTCAGGCGGCTCGAAGACCGATCTCGCGCCGAACACGACGAACGCCAACATCACCCCGATGTGGTGGGACGTCACGCCGTCGCTGTTCGTGACGCGCACGGACCATGCCGTACCACACCAAGTATTCGCCAACTCGGCAACGCTTTATGCAGGTGGCGAATCACGGACGCCGTTGAAAACCCCACCCACTGCGGCATTTTCCTACAGCGCGACGACTCCTGCGGGTGCGGCAGCCGCTACATCGGTGACTGCGGGCTACGACGCGGCGACCGCGAGTTGGACGTGGGACGGCAGCAAATACCTGCGCACCCAGAACGGCAAAGCCGATGTCTTGATGGACGGCGGTCAGGTGACTTCGACTAACGTCATGGTGATGTCGGTGTCGGTACGCGGAACCGCCGCACGTGACGCGCACGGCTCTGTCGTGCCGCTCCCGGTGATGACCGGCTCGGGCACCGTGTGGCTGTTTCGAAATGGCGTGATGCAAAAGGGGATTTGGAGCCGGGCCAAGCAAAGCGCTCCGATGAAGCTGCTGACGTCGACGGGCCAGGTCATCGCGTTAGCGCCCGGCCGTACCTGGGTCGAAGTGTTGCCGAACAACCACCAACCTCAGGTGCACTGACGTTCTCCCGCCACTGATTGGCGGAACCGACGCGACGAGAGGAGGGGTAATGGGCTTCCTGTTTCGACGGCTGTTGCGCGTCATGCGCCAGCGCCGCCGGATGCGGCGCACGCGGTAGCGACTCCGAGCCCACGCCCGGCGACACTCAGGTGACGCGGCGCTCGCGCATGTCGATTTCGAGGTGCCGTCCCGACGACACGAGGTCGCGCAACCTGCGCATCGCCTCGTGCACCTCGGCGAAGCTGGTGGTCAGAGGTGAGCAGCCGAGCCGCACCAGGTCAGGACGACGAAAATCAGGTATCACCTGCGCCTGCTCGATCAGTGCTACCGAAATGCGGTCTGCGTCGGCGTGTTTCAGCGACACATGTGATCCGCGACGTGCCGGATCCCGGGGCGTCGCCACCTCGAACCCCAGTGGCACCAGCCATTCGTCGGCCAAGTCGACGAGATACGACGTCAACGCGATTCCCTTTGCTCGCAGGCGTTCTATGCCTGCCTCGGCGAGCA
>JBOGEK010000526.1:0-1525 GCA_050743645.1 Acidothermaceae bacterium | reverse complement strand
TCCGAACGACGTCAGCATCACTCCGACCACGAATTTCATCGTGTTTTCAGGCACTTTTGCCAATGGTGCGCGGACGGCGACACCCGCTGCGACGACGACCAGCACCGCCGCCGCAGCCGCGATCGCTGCGAGCGGCACGTCATGCTGATTGGTGCCGAACGTCAGGACGATAAACGCGACCTCGAGCCCTTCGAGCACGACGCCCTTGAATGCCAGCGTGAATGCGTACCAGTCCGATACCGCGCCTCGGCGCAAGGCCGGCGCATTTTCGGCGGCCTCCACCTGCGTGCGGTAGATCAGGTTTTCGTCGTGCAACGCCTTGAATCCGCTCGCGCGCAGCACCGCCTTTCGCAGCCATTGCAGTCCGAAGACGAGCAGGAGGCCGCCCACGACCAGGCGCAGCCCGCGAAGCGGCACCGCTTGCAACGCGGGACCGAGCCCGGCGACGACCCCCGCGAGCACGACCAGCGCGCACGCCACGCCCGTGATCGCCGAGCGCCAATCTCTCGCCGTCCCGGCCGCCAGCACGATCGTCGTCGCCTCGACTGCCTCGACGACGCACGCCAAGAACACGGCGACGAACAAGGCACCACCGCTCACGTGCTCCTCCAGGCGAAAGGCGATTCGACCACACTCGCTCACTTCAGCCTAGCCACTGCTACGACGCCTCGACGCTTCCGCTGAAGGCACACCTGAAGCACCACGTTACGGAGGGCCTCGCAATAGGCGGCCTGCCCTGAGCTATCGAAAGATGCCGCCTATGTCGGACGACGCAAGCGGGCGCGGAAGCGGTACGCTTCCACGCCCCGTCGTGCTGGCATGATGGCGCTGTGAAGACGAGCCGCCTCGAAGCGTTCAGCGACGGCGTCCTTGCGATCATCATCACCATCATGGTGTTGGGGTTGAAGTCGCCGCACGGGCACACTCTGGCATCGCTGCGCGACGATACCGGAACGGCCTTTTTGACGTACCTGCTGAGTTTTGTCTACGTCGGCATCTATTGGACGAACCATCACCACATGTTGCAGCTGACGTCGCGGGTCACCGGTGGCGTCTTGTGGGCGAACCTGGTACTCCTCTTCTGCATCTCACTGTTCCCGTTCACCATCGGTTGGGTCGACGACACCAACTTCGCCCCGACTCCTGTCGTCACCTATGGTGTCGATCTGCTAGCCGCCGCGGTGGCCTATTACATATTGCAAAATTCCATCATGCGTATCGACGGCGATGCCTCGCCATTGCGACGCGCAATCGGGCGCGACCTCAAAGGCAAGGCATCGCCCGCTTTCTACATCGTCGGAATCCTCTGCGCGGCACTGGTCGGTCCTGGCCGGCTGGGGAGTTGGCTCGCGATGGCTTGTTTCGTCGCCGTGGCCGTCATGTGGCTGGTGCCAGATCGCCGTCTCGAGCGAGCCATCGGCGCGCGTAGCGCGAGCGCGGGCAGCGAGCCGGACGACGCCACCGGGCTCGGCGAGGCCACCGCGCATCCGCGTTAGGCTCGGTGCGCGATGGAGAAGCCAGCAGC
>JBOGEK010000525.1:0-23731 GCA_050743645.1 Acidothermaceae bacterium | reverse complement strand
GAATCGATCTTCGGTGGCTCCGCCTGGAGCCGGGTGCCCGACGCCGACGGGACGCCCGGCCAGTGGTACCTGCATTTGTTCGCACCAGAGCAACCCGATCTCAACTGGGAGCACCCGCAAGTGCGTGCCGAGTTCGAAGACATCCTGCGGTTCTGGCTCGATCGCGGTGTCGACGGATTCCGCATCGACGTTGCGCACGGCATGGTGAAGGCGCCCGGGCTGCCCGACGTCGGCCGCACCAACCAGATCACCTTGCTCGGCAACGAGGTACTGCCCTATTTCGATCAGGACGGCGTGCACGAGATTTACCAGCGGTGGCGTCGAATTCTCGACTCCTATCCGGGCGAGCGCATCGGCGTTGCCGAGGCATGGGTTCCCAACAGCGAGCGGCTCGCGATGTACCTACGGCCCGACGAACTGCACCAGGGCTTCAACTTCCACTATCTGCGCGCCGGTTGGTCGGCGCAGGAGTTCAGGGCCGTCATCGAATCTTCGGTGCGAGACGCTGCGCTCGTCGGCGCACCGAGCACGTGGGTGCTGTCGAACCACGACGTCCAACGGCACGCCACTCGCTACGGCGACGGTGAACTCGGGCAACGCCGCGCTCGCGCGGCCGCACTTCTGACCCTTGCACTGCCTGGCTCGGCCTACATCTACCAGGGCGAAGAACTCGGCCTGCCCGAAGTGCTCGACCTTCCCGACGAGGTATTGCGCGATCCGGTGTGGGAACGGTCCGGGCACACCGACCGTGGCCGTGACGGTTGCCGCGTTCCGCTTCCGTGGTCGGCCGACGTGACGCCTTTCGGTTTCGCCAACGACGGCTCCGCATCTCCCTGGCTACCCCAACCGCAATCGTGGCAACAGTTTTGCGTTGAAGCGCAGCGCGGTGATTCGTCGTCCATGCTGTCGTTATACAAGCAGGCACTGCGAATTCGACGGCAGCTACCGGCTCTTGGCGACAGCGAGCTGTGGTGGCTCGACGAGTGCGACGACGCCGTGCTTGCGTTCGCGCGATCGTCGGGATTCGCCTGTACCGTCAACTGTTCGGCGGCGCCAATCACGATTCCCGCATTCGGCCGGGTGCTGCTGTCGAGTGCCGTCGGCGCAGAACTCGTCATCGAGGATTCGAATGTCACGCTGCCTCCGGATACCGCCGTCTGGTGGATCAGCGAGCGGGCCTGAGAGTCACGAGATTCGGCCTCGGAAAATACGGAGTTGTCATCGGGGGCACCGCTGGAGAACGCCGGTTTGCGAGCACCGATGCCGTAGAGTCGGGCGGCGTGAAGCTTCGACTCACCGACATTGCGGCCCAAGCCGGCGTCAGCGAGGCGACCGTCAGCCGGGTGCTCAACGGCAAGTCGGGTGTCTCGGGTTCGACGCGGCATGCCGTACTGGCAGCGCTCGACGTCCTTGGCTACGAACGTCCGGCGCGATCGCGGCAACGCAGCGCTGGTCTCGTCGGCCTCATCACACCTGAACTCGACAACCCGATTTTCCCGGCCTTCGCCCAAATCATCGAACGAACGCTGTCGATGCACGGCTACACGCCGGTGCTCTGCACGCAGACGCCCGGCGGCACGAGCGAGGACGAGTTCATCCAGGCGCTGGTCGATCGTGACGTCGCAGGCATCGTTTTTGTGTCGGGCCTGCACGCCGACAGCACGGCGTCGCACGAACGGTACGTGCGGTTGCTCGCGCACTCGGTGCCGATCGTGCTCATCAACGGCTTCGCCGATAACGTGCCGGCGCCGTTCTTTTCCACCGACGACCGGGCTGCGATGCGGCTCGCCGTGAACCACCTGGTCGCGCTCGGTCATACCTCTATCGGGCTTGCCGTCGGCCCGCGCCGGTTCGTGCCGGTGCTGCGCAAGATCGAGTCGTTCGTGCAGGTGATGACCTCGGTCACTGGCTCGGCTGACGCCGCCGCGAAGCTGATCGAGTATTCGCTGTTCGGCTTCGAAGGTGGTCGGTCGGCGGCCGGGTTACTGATCGATTCCGGATGCACGGGCATCGTGTGCGGCAGTGACCTGATGGCGCTAGGTGCGATCCGGGCTGGCCGCGAACGTGGGCTGGCCGTGCCCGAGGAGTTGTCGGTGATCGGATTCGACGACTCGTCGCTCATCGCCTACACCGACCCGCCGCTGACGACCATCCGCCAGCCTGTGGCGGCGCTCGGGGCGGCGGCCGTCGCCGGCCTGCTCGAGGAGATCAAAGGTGCGACCCCGGCACGCGGCGAGTTCGTGTTCGAGCCCGAACTTGTCGTGCGCGGTTCGACCGCGGCGGCACCCAAGCGCTGAGCAACGCACGCCCGCGGTAACGCGCGCCCGCGGTAACGAGCTTCTGCCTAATGCGCCCGCCGATGGGCGGCAGCAGAAAGGCCCCGCATCGGCAGGACTGCCGTCGCGGGGCCTTTCTCAGGTCTTGCGGTGTGTTGCTGGTCTCAAGGCTTAGAGCGGGCGAACCGACTCAGCCTGCGGACCCTTCGCACCTTGCGTGACTTCGAACTCGACCCGCTGGTTCTCGTCGAGGCTGCGGTAGCCGTCGATCTGGATCTGCGAGTGGTGAACGAACACGTCGGGGTCGCCACCGTCGGGGCTGATGAATCCGAAGCCCTTTTCAGCGTTGAACCACTTAACGGTGCCTTGTGCCATGGGGTACTCCTCATGTCCTGCGCGACGGACCCTCGATTCGGGGTCCGGGCTGCTACGTCTCCCCCGGAGGCCGGAGAAAAGAAAAACGCCCGCTGCGAGAATCCGCGGGCGTCGTGCCGTGAGGAGTACTGCAACTGCAACCGACAACGACCCTAGCACGACATCGCCACCTGCGCGGCATCGGGCCCCGATGCGTGAGAGACTGGCCGAGTTCGGGACATCCCCGCGACCGGAATCGCCGGCGCCACCTCGATCGATCACACAACACGGCACGGCCGCGTGCCCAGATCGGTACCCCTTGACCGCAGCACCCGACACGTCCCCGCCGCCCGCGACCCCCTCAGCGGGCACCACGGCAGCGGCCCGCTCGGCCAGCTCCGCTGCGGCAACCCGGTCGGCCGGCTCCGCGCCCTCAGGTGGCGAGACGCCGCCGGCTCGCAGGCGCACCGCAAGCGATTACGCGGCACTTTCTCGCATGGTGAAGGACGCCGGCCTGCTCGAGCGGCGCCGCTGGTACTACCGCTGGCGGCTAGCGCTCAACGTCGTCCTCGTCGCTGTGGCAGGATTCGCAATCTTCATCGCGCGCGGCACCTGGTGGGAGCTCTTCGTCGCCGTTTACTTCGCGATCGTCTCGACGCAACTCGCCTTCACCGGTCACGAGGCCGGCCACCGGCAGATCTTTCGCACCCGACAGGCGAACGAGTTGGCCGGTTACCTGCACGGCAACCTGATGATCGGGCTGAGTTACGACTGGTGGGTCGACAAGCACAATCGCCATCACCGCAACCCCAACCAGATTGACACCGACCCCGACATCGGAAACGGCGTGCTCGTCTTTTCCGACGACGCAGCGATTGCTCGCGGACGGGTCGGCAGGTTCTTCGCTCGCAAGCAGGCCTTTTTCTTCTTCCCGTTGCTGATGCTCGAATCGCTGAACCTGCATGTCGCGAGTATCCGTAACGTGGTCCGCACCGGCGCACGTAACCGCGGTATCGAGGCCGTGCTCCTCGCTGCGCACGAGATCGGCTACCTGGCACTTGTGTTCTTGTCGATGTCGCCGTTGCAGGCAGTCGCCTTCATCGTCGTCCACCAGGCACTTTTCGGCATGTACCTCGGTTGTTCCTTTGCGCCGAACCACAAGGGCATGCGGATGCTGACTCCCGAGGAGTCGATGGACTTCTTGCGCCGCCAGGTCCTGACCTCCCGCAACGTTCGAGGTGGCGCGTTCGTGGGCGCGCTGCTTGGCGGATTGAACTGGCAGATCGAACACCATCTTTTCCCGAGCATGCCGCGCCCGAACTTGCGTCGCGCCCGAACTTTGGTACGGCAGTTCTGCGCAGACAACGGGCTGCCATACGCCGAGACTTCGCTGTTCCGTTCGTACGCGCTTGCCGTTCGCCATCTGCATCAAGTCGGCAAAAATCCGGTGTCGACACAAGCTTTTTGACACCAACGCGGACGACGTGGGCCGCGGTCAGTCACCGTTCACATTGACGATCTGCCGCAAGGTGTGCCGGATCTCGGCGAGGTCGCTCGCATCAGCCATCACCCGGTCGATGTCCTTGTACGCAGCTGGCATCTCGTCGATGAACGCATCGATGTCGCGGTATTCGATGCCTTTCATTGGGGCGCGCAAATCTTCGCCGGTGCACTGACGCCTCGCCGCCGAACGCGAGAACGCCCGCCCAGCACCGTGCGGCGAGGCGTTCAGCGACAAGGGGTTTCCGAGCCCCATGACCACATAACTCGCGGTATCGAACGGCATGGACGCCGTCCGCTTGGCTTGCGCTGCGGTTTCTGGTTCGAGCAACGAAGCCCACGAGATGAGCCGGTTACCGAGATGTTCTGGCACGAGCGGCAAGGGTCGGGGAACGGCCACGGCAGTGTCAACCGAGTTGGGCACTCACTAGCCAGCGAGCCCCGAGGCGGGGTTTGCCCATCAAGTCTCTAGGGTAACTGGCGTGAGTGGCGATCAAGAGGCTATGCTGTTGCGCATGTCTGTGGGAACGCGCCTCGTGCAGCGGCGTCATGTCGACCTGCTGCGCGTCTGCAGCGCGGCGTGTCGGGTCAGCCCAGTTCGCTGACCCGTCCGTTTCACTCCCGTCTTGAGAGCAGACATCCCGTGCATGTGTCTATGACATTGATCTCGGCTGGCTTCTTGGTCGGCTTCTTCGTGGGCCTCACCGGTATGGGTGGCGGCGCGCTCATGACGCCGATCCTGATCATGTTCTTCGGGATCGCCCCACTCGCCGCCGTTTCGAGCGACCTGGTCGCCTCGTTGTTCATGAAACCGATCGGCGCCGCCGTCCATCTTCGGAGAGGCACTGTCGACAAGCGGCTCGCGCTCTGGTTGACGGCAAGTGCGGCGCCCGCCGCTTTTGTCGGCGTCTTTGTCCTGAAAGCTCTCGGAGCTGGCAGAAATGGCAGCCGGGTTCAAAGTGACATCAAAGTCTTCCTCGGCGTGGCCTTGCTGCTGACCGTGGGTTCGATGGTCGTGAAGTCGTGGATCGCCAGCAGGCGCGAGCGAGCTGCGAGCGCTAGATCAGTCGAGCCGAATCCGCGCGTCACGATCCGTCCGGCGCTGACCATCGCGATCGGGGCCTTCGGTGGTCTCGCCGTCGGGATGACGTCGGTCGGTTCCGGATCGCTCATCATCGGCATGCTGTTGTTGGCGTACCCGAAGTTGCGCGCAAGCCAATTGGTCGGCACCGACCTCGTGCAGGCCATCCCGCTTGTCGGGGCGGCGGCCCTCGCGCACGCCCTGTTCGGCGACGTCCAACTCGCCGTCACGGTCTCGCTGCTGATCGGCGCTATTCCGGCGGTTTACGTCGGCGCTCGGCTCTCTGCTACGGGCGCGAACCGTTTCGTGCGCCCGGTACTCGCCGTCGTGTTGCTCGCCTCGGCCTTGAAGCTCATCAACGTCAGTACCGACTGGACCCTGGTTATGTGCGCCGCCTGGGTCGCCGCCAACGTCGGAGTCACATCGATTCGACGCCAGACGGCGCGGACCCCCGCCGAGCGGGTTGCCGTCTCGGGTGGACGGCGCGGAGCGCTCGACGTCGCCAGCTAATCGCGCTCCCCGGGTCATGTCGCGCGCTAATCCGCGCTCCCCGCACTCCAGGGAGCCTCGTCGTCCATCTTCTTGTAGTACTTCTCCAGATGGCTCTTGACCCGAGGGATGTCGTCCTTCGGCAGGGTGGCGCCACCGCGCGCACCTTGCATGACGTTGCCGGCCGCCATCACGCCCCTCGGCACCGCCGTGAGCTTGCCGTCGATCACGTCGGCGATGAGCAATTTGTATGCGGTGAAGTTTTGTTTCTTGTCGGCGTCGTACCAGACGTGCGCGTTGCGATAAGCCTCATTGGGTTCGTCCTCGGCTTTCGCCCACGCCCGCACGCGGCTCTCTGCGGCGTCGCCGTCCCATTCGCGGTTGCGATCGGCAACCGGCAGGTCTTGGAAAGCGGTCACGGCCATCGGATGCCTCCTTGTCGCAGGGTCTGCGCCCACCTCGACGGGTTGCTTCCACCTCACGTGTCCGGCAAACCACGGCGAGTGCAGACATCGGAAGCGGTAGGCCGCGGCATTCGTCGGAACGCTCCGTGTATTCGGGTCCTGCGGGCTGTTCGTCGTCGCGGAAATCAGCGGCATAGCATCGGGCCATGAATCATGAGCTGCGCGCAGGAATGGTCCGGTTCGAAGGTCACGACGGCGACGAGATCGAGGGCTACCTCGCGGTACCCACGGACATGTCGGCGTTCGGTTCGGTGGTGGTTATCCATCACCTGCCCGGATTCGACGACGCGACGAAGGGGATGGCGCGCAGGCTGGCCGACCAAGGATTTGCGGCGGTCGTGCCCAACCTCTACAGCCGCGAAGCGCCTGGAGCGTCGCCCGACGATGCGGCCGCGATCGCGCGGGCCCAAGGCGGCGTGCCCGACGACCGGCTGGTGGGTGACGTCGACGGTTCCGCGAAGTACTTGCGCGCGCTCGACGGCTCCAACGGCAAGGTCGGTGTCATCGGGCACTGCTCCGGCGGTCGGCAGTCGTTTCTCGCGGCCTGCAGACTCGAACTCGACGCGGCCGTCGACTGCTACGGCGCCTTCGTGGTCGGCAATCCGCCCGAAGGATCGGGGCTGAGCGCGCGACCGATCGTCGACCTCGCGCCGCAGCTGTCGTGCCCACTGCTCGGTCTATTCGGTGCCGAAGACAAGTTCCCGTCACCCGACCAGGTAGCCGAGCTGGACCGTGCATTGACCGAGGCAGGCAAGCCGCACGAGTTTCACAGTTTCGACGGAGCGGGGCATGGCTTCTTCGCCACCGACCGCCCGAGCTACCGCGTCGAGGCCGCGAACGAGGGCTGGCGGCTCGTCGCCGACTTTTACGGTCGCCTGCTCGCGAGTGAGGACTAGCCATGTGCACGTATCTGACCCAGCACGTCACGATCGAGGGCAGCGGCAAGTTCGCCGACGGCTGGTCGGGATTGCACAACGCCACGGTCTACTTCGACCACCCGGTGCACGCGATGGCTGAGCACACGCTCAACATCGACTTCTTCACAGCGCCCGACGCCACTGGGCGCCGTATCGCCGTCGAGCTGACGGCCGACGCCGCACGCGAATTGGCAGCTGCGATCGAGCAGGCGATCGCGAGTGCACCGCCTGAGATCGTCGCTGCGAGCTCGATTACTCGCGGCTAGGTTGCGCTTCGGCATTTGCGAGATCGGCGATGTCGGCGTCGTCTGCTGTGCCGCCCACCTCGTCTGTCGTGCCGCCGGCCGTCGCCGGGCCCGCATGCTCGCGTGCGCTCTGCTCTACGGCAGCTACGTGGGTAGCGCGGCTGGGCAGCGTCAAGGCGAGCAAGGCGCCGACCAGTGAGATGAACCCGGCGACCACGAATGCCCGATCGAATCCCGACGTCGTCGCCGCGGCCACCTGCTGATGCTTGGCGAGCAGCGTGTTGGTGTGATCAGTGGCGATCGTGGCGAGAGCCGCGAGCCCGAGCGCACCCCCGACCTGCCTGGTGGTATTCAGCAATCCCGAGGCGAGACCCGCTTCGTTCCGGGCGACTCCCGACGTTGCGGCGACGGTCATCGGCACCATCGACATCCCCATGCCGAAGCACACGATGACTAACGGTGCGAGCACGTGCACCGCGTAGTTACCGGACGACGGCAGCCGGGCGAACCACCACAGCGCGACCGCCGACATCACCCCGCCGATGACGAGCAGCCGTCGAGGCCCGACGTGGCTGACCAGCTTCGACGAGATCGTCGCGCCGGCGATGATGAGCGCGGCGCCCGGCAAGAACGCGAAACCAGCAACCAACGGGCTGTAGCCGAGGACGTCCTGCATATACAGGGACAGGAAGAAGAACATCGTGAACATCGCCGCGCCGACCGCGACCGCGATGCCGTTGGCCGACGACAACGCTCGCATGCGGAAAATGCGCAAGGGCACGAGCGGCTGTGACGAGAACTTCTCGATGACCACGAAGGAGACCAGCAACGCGAGACCGATCGCCAAGGTCACGAGCGTGCGCGCCGATCCCCACGGGTGCACGTTGGTGCTGACGATCGCGTAGACCAGCACCGCTAGGCCTCCGGTGACGGTGATCGTACCGGGGATGTCGAGACCCCAGATATTTCGCACCTGGCCGCGCGACTCGCGCAGCGCCATCACGGCCGCGGTGAAGAGCAGGACGCCGATCGGCACGTTGACGAACAGCACCCACCGCCAGCTGACGAGATCCGTGAGCACCCCACCAGCGAGTGCACCGAACGCGCCACCGCTGCCGGCCGTGGCGCTCCAAATACCGAGCGCTCTCGCGCGGGCTCGATGGTCGGTGTAGGTAGTGGTCAGCAAGCTCAAGGTGGACGGCGCGAGGATGCCGCCACCGAGGCCCTGCACCGCGCGGGAGATCTCGATCATCGCCGCGTTCTGAGAGAACCCGCCGACGAGGCTTGCCGCCGTGAAGATGCCCAGCCCGACGAGGAAGATCCGCTTGCGGCCGAACAGGTCACCGGCCCGGCCACCGAAGAGCAGGAAGCCCGCGAACGTCAGCGCATACGCGTTGACGATCCACTGCAGTTGGTTGCGATCGAGGCCGAGCCCATGCGCGCTGACCGGCTTGGCGATCGACGGCAACGCGACGTTCACGATCGAAATGTCGAGAACGACCATGAACTGCGCAACGCAGGCGATTGCCAGCACCGCCCACGTGGGAACGTGCGCGTGCGTGTGTGACTCGCCGGCTGACTGCCCGTGTGACTGCGCTGCCGCGGAGGCAGCCGCCTGGGTTCGGTTCTCGGTGCTCATGGTGGGCCTTCTCGATGCTCGGGCTGACGAAACGCGGACGGGAACGGCGGAAGGAACGGACGCGAGGTCGGACTCTATGTCGCCAACCTACGAGAGCGCTCCGACATTTCCGCGGCCCGGTCAGTCGGACCCTCGCGCGCGGGTACGGATGCAATAGCCGTACGTTTCGAGTAGTCGGTGCTGGGAGTGACCCAGCGCCAGCAGGGAGCAGCCGATGGCAATCGCGACGACGAATCCAGCAACCGGGCAGGTCGTGAAGTCGTACGACCCGATGTCGACCCACGAAGTCGACGTCCGGCTGGCGCGGGCGGCGGCGGGCTTCGAGGTCCTGCGGCGCACCTCCTTCAGCGATCGCGCGGGCTGGATGGACGCAGCGGGCGGCATCCTCGAAAAGGACGTCGACGACGTCGCCCGCACGATGACCCTCGAGATGGGCAAGACGTTCGCGTCGGCGAAAGCCGAAGTACTCAAATGCGCGAAGGCCTGCCGGTTCTATGCCGCGCATGCCGAGTCGTTCCTGGCAGACGAGCCGGTTGATGCCGCGGCGGTGTCGGCAAGCAACGCGTATTCGCGGTATCAGCCGCTCGGCCCAGTGCTCGCGATCATGCCGTTGAATTTCCCGCTGTGGCAGGCGATGCGCTTCGCCGCGCCGGCCCTGATGGCGGGCAACACCGGAGTGCTCAAGCACGCGAGTAACGTGCCGCAGACCGCACTGTTCATGGAAGAACTCTTCAGACGGGCCGGCTTTCCCGAGGGATCGTTCGAGACATTGCTCGTCGGCTCAGACGCTGTCGAATCGATCATCAGCGACTCGCGCATCAAAGCAGTCACCCTCACCGGCAGCGAGGCCGCAGGGCGTTCCGTCGCTGCAATCGCCGGGCGCGAAATCAAGAAGACCGTGCTCGAGCTCGGTGGCAGCGATCCGTTCGTGGTGATGCCGTCCGCCGACCTCAAACAAGCAGCGGCTGTCGCCACGACCGCGCGTTGCCAGAACAACGGGCAGTCGTGCATCGCGGCCAAGAGATTCATCGTGCACGCCGACGTCTATGACGCATTCACTGCCGCATTCGTCGAGAACATGTCGGCATTGAAACTCGGCGATCCGATGGACGACGGCACCGACATCGGCCCGCTTGCCACCGAACAAGGCAGGTCGGACGTCGAAGAACAGGTACGTGACGCGGTTTCGAAGGGCGCAGCCGTCTTGTGTGGAGGCGCCCGGCCGGATCAGCCCGGTTGGTGGTACCCGCCGACTGTGGTCGCTGACTTGAGCCCCGACATGAAGATGTATGCCGAGGAGGTTTTCGGTCCTGTTGCTGGGATTTACCGGGTTGCGTCGATCGACGAATCGATCCGGCTCGCCAACGCCACCTCGTTCGGGCTCGGCTCGAACGCATGGACCCGCGACGCGCACGAGCAGGCACGGTTCGCCGCCGAGCTCGACGCCGGCGCCGTTTTCATCAACGGTATGACCACGTCCTACCCCGAACTCCCCTTCGGTGGTGTCAAGAATTCGGGATACGGACGAGAGTTGGCGGCCGACGGCATCCGGGAGTTCTGCAACCACAAGAGCGTGTGGGTCGGGAAGGACGGCGGTTCTGCGTCGTCCAGTGCAGGAAAACACGCCGAGTGAAATAGTGCCAGCGCAACGGAGTTTGGGCGCCCTGAGGCTCGTCTGACGCTCCGATCGGAGCTAACGGGGGTCGGCCTCGATCTGGCTCGGATGGCCCTTGGCTGCGGCATCGTGGGCGTGGGCATGCGCGTGTGCGATGCGTGCTTTTGCCATGGCTCTTCGAAATTCCATGCCGTGGAAGGTGCCCGAAGTTCCGACGAGCAGGACGCCGATGACCATCGCCGCGAGCCCGCAGACTTCGAGACTGAGGGCTCCGGGGTCGACCCGCAATTGCTCGCGAAAGACGACGACTCCAACCGCGATTCCCGACAGCGGCTCGGACGCGGTCAATGCCGGCAACGACGCTTGTAGTGGTCCGGCCTCGAACGCGCTCTGGGCGAGGAGCACGCCCACGATCCCGATAGCGATCAGCGCGTAGGGGGCCCAATGCAAGAAAGCTGTTCCGATGCCGTCGTGGAACGCCTTCGTCGTCCGGCGGGTAAGGCCGTCCTGGATGCCGAACAGCAGTCCCGCGCCGGTGGCGAGGAGCATCGACCGCGGCGCGCCGTCGTGGTGGCGGGCGGCCACCACACAGATTTCGGTGAGGATGAGAAGGCCGATCGCGAGGCACCAGCGTGGCAGCGAATCACCGTCCGGATTACCGCCGGAGGGCCGACCGCCGATGATGAACGCCGCGACGCCGGCACACAACAACAGCGCGCCGGCCCATTCGTTGAAGCCGAGTCCCTGTCGATACATCAAGTGGGCGATCACCAGTGCGAACAGCAGGTTGGCCGTCAGGATCGGCTCTACCAGCGAGACGTCTGCTCTCGAGAGCGCGAACCCTGACAGCAGTTGTCCCGCGACCATGGTGGCGATACCGGCGAGCCAGATCGGCTGGTGTAACAAGTCGAGCAGCAGCCTGAACCGCAGGAAATCACTCGGCGGTGCTGACTGCGCGGCATGTTGTTGCAGAACGAAACCGAAGCCGAGGCACAGCGCCGCGGCCAGGCCGACGGCGTAGATCACGACAGTGCCGCGGGTTCGAGTGCCATGGCTACGGGCGTACCCACTTCCCGGCGCGGATGCGTGGAACGACACGGCTAGCTTGGCACGCTTGCGTCGAGTTGGTCAGGGTAGACGCTTGATCATGCGACTACGGCGATTGCTGAGCATCAGGCGCGACCTGGTGATCATGGTGGCGGTGCCTCTCGTGGCTAAAGGCCTGTCGAGCGCGGCGGAGCAATTGCGCGAGCGGCGCGGTCCGAGTCGCACCAGTGAAGGGCTCGAACGAGCCGGAAGTCTGCTGCGCAAGGTGCAGCGATTCGTCTGACGGCGATCACCGTTTCCTCAGGTACTGTCGCCGGTACCCATGGATTCGATCTCCGCGAACCGGGCCGCGAGCCGGGCACCGCACCTCACCTTGCGTTCGAAGCAAGGCCGATGGGTGCTGCTCGCCACCATCGTCGCGAGTGGTGTGGCACAACTCGACGCCACGGTCGTCAACGTCGCGTTGCCCAGGATCGGTGCCGACTTACATGTCGGGCTGACCAGCCTGCAATGGACCGTCAACGCCTACACCCTCACACTTTCGGGGCTCCTGCTGCTCGGCGGCTCGCTGGGTGACCGCCTGGGCCGCCGACGCATGTTCGTCGTCGGCGTCGTCTGGTTCACTGCCGCATCGATTGGATGTGCGATCGCGCCCGATGCAGGTGTATTGATCGCGATGCGCGCAGTGCAGGGCGTCGGTAGCGCCCTGCTCACGCCGGGCTCGCTGGCTATCTTGCAGGCGGTTTTTCGCCCTTCGGATCGCGCTCCTGCAGTGGGTGCATGGTCGGGTCTGAGCGGGATCGCATCCGCGCTCGGGCCCGTGGTGGGCGGGGTGCTGGTTGGCGCGGCGGCGTGGGGTTGGCGATTGGTGTTCTTGCTCAACGTGCCACTCGCGGCGCTCGTCATCGTGGCTTCCCGCCACATCCCCGAAACGCGCGACGACAACGCGACCGGGAAGCTCGACGTGGCAGGAGCGGTGGCGGCGGCGTCCGGCTTGGCCGCTTTCGTCTACGGACTGACCGAAGGGTCGGGTCACGGCTGGCACATCGGCGCGCTCGCGGCCACGGTGGCCGGCGCCGTCGTGTTGGTCGGGTTTTTTGTGCTCGAGGTGCGTCGCGCTCGCAACCGGCCGCCGATGCTGCCGCCACGGTTGTTCAGGTCGCGGCAGTTCAGTGCGGCCAACGCCGTGACCGTTGTGGTCTACGGCGCAGTCGGTGCGATGTTGTTCCTGCTACCGGTCGAATTACAGCAGGGCGCGGGCTTTTCGCCAGTCGCTGCAGGCGCTTCGGTGTTGCCGGTCACGATCATGTTGATGCTGCTTTCGACGCGAACCGGTCGGCTGGCGGCAAAACACGGTCCGCGCTGGCTGATGACGATCGGGCCGGTGGTCGCCGGGCTCGGGCTGATGCTGCTCGTTCGGGTGCAGCCCGATTCGAACTATGTGGCGGATGTGCTGCCCGGCATCGTTGTCTTCGGGCTCGGCATGGCGACCACGGTCGCACCGCTCACGGCGACGGTGATGGCTGCCGTGCCGCCCAACGACGTCGGCGTCGGATCCGCGGTCAACAACGACGTGGCCCGCACGGCGGGGTTACTCGCAGTAGCAGTTTTCCCTGCCCTGGCTGGGATTTCTTCGCAGGCCTACCATAACGCCGATGCCCTCACGCACGGATTCCATCATGCCGTCCTCATCGCCGGGGCGCTCTGCATCGTCGGTGGGATCATCTCGGCATTCTTCATCTCCGATGACATCGGGTCGGACGACGAAAAGCCGGTACCTCGCACGGCCGAGCCTGTTACCGGTGGCTGAGCGTCGTATCGGCGGCTCAGTCAGTGGGAGTCTTTGCGGTCGCCGAGTAACAGCCGGTTGGCGAGATTGCGGGCCGGCGCGGCGAACACGCGGCTGAGCGAATTGTGCTCAGCCAGTGCCGCGCGTGCGGCATTCGAGCCACAAGCACCATGCACGCCGCCGCCTGGATGTGCCGACGCAGACGCGAGAAACAGCCCTGAGATAGGCGTTTCCGCTCGCCCCAAACCGGGCGTGGGCCGGAACACCAGTTGCTGGTGCAACGCGGTCGTGCCACCGTTCAACGCCCCGCGTTCGAGGCTGTCGTTCCCGGCGTCCATCGCAAAAGGATTTTGGACCACCCGATTCTTGACGACCCCGCGAAATCCCGGTGCGAACGATTCGATCTGGCCTTCGATCCGGTCAGCCATCGCCCGGGTTTCACGATCGTCCCAGACGCCGGTAATGCCATCGGGGCCGGCATCGGCCCGAACGTGTTGCGGCACGTGTGTGTAGGCCCACAGCGATTCGGTGCCCGCGGGCGATCTGCTCGGGTCAGCGGTTGTCATCTGCCCAACCAGCAAGAAGGGTTTTGAGGGAACCTGGCCCATCGCGATTTCTGCCGAGAATCGGGTGAGGTCGTCCATAGAGTCGCCGAGATGCACCGTTCCTGCAGACCGGGCGGCGTCCGCGGTCCACGGCACGGGCGCCGACAGCGCCCAGTCGACCTTGAAAGTCGCGTAATCCCACTGGAATCTGCGCATGTCATCGCGCAGTCGTGTGGGCAGTTCGTCCCAGGGCACGAGCCCGCCATAAAGCGAGGGCGCCGGCACATCAGCCAGAATCGCTTTCTCGGCAGAGAATTCGTCGCCAGTGGTCGTGCGGACCCCGATAGCACGGCCGTCTCGCAGCAATATTTGACTCACTCGTTGGTTGCAGAGCAACTGGCCGCCACGAGAGGTGAATCGGCGCACCATGGCGCCGCTCAGCTCCCCGGCACCGCCTGCAGGCACTGGAAAACCTACCTGTTGACCCAGCATCGCGAGAATCCACCCGTACATGCCGCTCAGCGATGCCTCGGGGCTCAGGTCGGCGTGCAATGCGTTGCCGGCGAGCAGCATGGCCGCGTCGCCGGCGAAATTCTCTTCAGCCAGATGGCGCACCGGCAGCACGCCGAAACGCGCGAACCTCAATGCGCCGGCGGCGCGCAGCGAAAGGCCGAGCCGCAAGCCTGCCTTGACGGGCGGAAACGGCGTGGTTATCGCGTCGAGCAAAGCGGGATTAACGTTGCGCCATAGCTCGTACAACCGCCGCCAAGCATCGCCATCGCCCGGCGCCAGCGCATCGGCGGCCGCGACAGTCGTCTCAAGATCGCGTGACAGAACGGCACATCGGCCGTCGCGCATGGGATGCGCCAGCACGTAGGGCGCGTGCAGCCAGTGCAATCCGTGCTCTTCGAGGCGAAGCTTACGGATGATCGGCGATGCTGCGCCGAGCGGATAGAAGGCGCTGCAGTGGTCGGAAATGAATTCCGCGTCGACGTAACGAGCACTTCGAACGGCACCGCCGGGATCAGGTTGTGCCTCGAGTACGAGCACCGACCATCCGGCGTCCGACAAAAGATTTGCGGCCACGAGCCCGTTCGGGCCCGAGCCGATCACTATCGCGTCGACGTCCACGCTGCCCGCCGTACCCGCTGCATCGCGCATCACCCGTCGTCGTCGGAACTGTAACGGTGTCGAGATCGACGCCGCGGGTATGCCGCCGCCATGGCGGTGAACCGGAGATACATGCCGTACGAAGCGTCCGCGATCTTCAGCGTATTGCGTGACGGGCGAAGCTACGCGCGCTGGGTCGTCGGCACTAGCGAGATCCGTGACGTCGACGATGGCTGGCCGGAGCCGGGCAGCCGCTTGCACTACCGCGTCGGCTGGGGTCCGACGAAAAAGGACGACGAGACGAAGGTGGTGCGGCTCGAGGACGGCAGCGAACTGGAGTTGGAAGCGGTCGGCCGCCCGCTTGGTACCGCGCGAGTCGACTTTCGCCTCGATGCGGTGCGCGATGGGAGCATGGTCACGATCATCGAACACCCGACCAAAGGCTTACTGCGCACACTGCACAATCCAGGGTTTGAGTTGCTCATTTACGTGCGCAACGTAGAGACGTTGCGTCGGCTCGAACGCGAGGTGCGTCGCCGGCAGGGTGCCGCGGTGGCGTGACGTCACAGGTGCGGGCGGCGCGGGTTGGACATTACGGGCTGTACCAAAGGCCGGTGATCTCGGCGAGGTCGGCGAGCTGGAAATCGAGCCATTTACCCACGTCGTTGGCGTGCACGATCTGGGCTGCGGCCTCACGCAGGTCGCGACGTCGCCCCGGTGGCATGGTCAGCGCTTCGTACAAAGCATCGGCTTGTTGCTGCACATCGAAGGGGTAGAGGGTGACGGCGAATGCACCGAGTTCTTCATGGGCACCCGTGCTCTCCGACAATGCGAGCACCGCATTTCTTCGCGAGACCGACACGGCTTCTTTGGCGACGAGGTTCATGCCGTCGGCGATCGAGTTGACCATGACGACGTCGCAGATCGCGTACGCGGCAACGGCGGTGGCGAAGTCTTCGTGCAGTCGCAGATCGATCGGGGCGTCACCAGAGCGGGTGTACTTCGCGTTGACCCGCGCGACCACTGCGCCGATGCGGCCGACGTACTCGGCATATTCAGGAACGTCGAGTCGGCTGGGCTGTAAGAACGCGAAGAACCGCACCTTGCCGACAAGTTCAGGGTGGTCGTCGAGCAAGCGTTCGAAGGCGAGGAAACCGCGCACGATGTTCTTCGACGGATCGGTGCGATCGACACGCACGATCAACTGACCACCCTCGGCGACCATCCATTGCTCGACGTCGTCGAGCCGGCCCCGCACGACCTTGCTGTTGGCGGTCTCGAGCAGCGCCTCGACGTCGATCGAGATCGGGTAGGTCTTCGCCGTGACCGTGCGCGGCCCGACCTGCACGGTCATCTTGTCGAGGTTGATCGAAAGGCCGAGCAGTTCTTGGGCGCACAACAAAAAGTTGCGGGCGAACCGTTCGGTGTGGAATGCGACGACGTCGTTACCCAGCAGCCCGCGCATCACCCGTTCACGCATGTCAGGCGGCAATACTCGCCACGCATCGGGCCCTGGCCATGGGATATGCACGAAATGCGAGAGGACGACGTCAGGGCAGCGCTGCCGCACCAGATCGGCCACCAAGTAGAAGTGGTAGTCGTGCAACATAACGAGCGCCCGGCCGCCGCACGCTTCGACTTCGTGTGACACCGCATCGGCGAAGGCGTGATTGACCGACACGTAGCCATGTTCGAACGCGTCGCGTTCGCGAGTCCCGAAGTTGGGTGAGCGGGTGAGGTCGTAAAGACCGTGCTGGATGAACCACAGCAGCGGGTTAGAGATGACTCCGTAGAAGTCGTCGTGTGCTGCCGGATCGAGTTCGACCATGCGGATGTTCAGCACAGGCGCGCCGGCACGGCCCGGGGAGACTGTGGAGGCGGCGGACCCGGCACCGGCGGCGGAGTCGTCGACAACCTCAGGGTCGTTCTTCATCACGACGGCCATCGGGCGGCCTTTGTGCTCGTTTGCGACGGCGACATCTTCTTCGGTGCTCGCAGCACAGACCCATACGGCGTCGTCGAGTTGGCTCATCAAGCCGACAAGGGCCGTCACCAGACCACCGGCCCCGCGTCGCGCGTGGCGTCGTCCGGCCTCTCGCCGAAACTGGACCGGAGCCCGATGCGATGCAACTACGACCGGAATGCCGAGTTGCCGCGGATCGACCATGCGGCGCGTCGCGGGGGGCGGGTTGGTGTCGCTGTTTTGCTGGCTCACGAATCCTGTCGTTTCGGTTGGTAGATCTCTTCAGCTAGCTAGCCCGGTAGCTGGCTAGTTGATGGCTTCCCGTTCAGGGAAAGGTCCACGCGCATTGCGTGTCTGGCGGATTGTCGGTCTGCCATGGCAGCCTGCCACGCATGCCGAAGCGAACTCCAATCTCCGTGTATCTGCAACTCGGGCGCAGCCGGGTTTTCGCCTGCGCGGTCGAGTGGCCCGGCTGGTGCCGAAGGGCGAAGACCGACGAGGAAGCCCTCGACGCGCTGGCCGACTACGCGCCGCGATACGCCCCGGTTGTCGCGCGGGCCGGGCTTGCGTTTCCGGGTTCCGCGAGTCAGTCGTTCGAGGTGGTCGAACGCCTGCCGGCCCCGCGTGCGCCGACCTTTTCCGGCGTCGACTTCGGGACCATCGACGAGCCGTGCGAACTCGACAACCGTGCGCTCACCGCGGGTGAGGCCAACCGGTTGGCCTCGATCGTCGAGGCGTCCTGGGCCACGCTCGACGACGTCCTCGCTCGTGCGCCCTCGGAACTGCGCAAAGGCCCGCGCGGCGGTGGGCGCGACCGCGACAAGATCGCGGGTCACGTCCTGGGTGCCGAGGTGGCTTACGCCCGCAAGCTCGGCGTCCGGCATAAACAGCCCGCGATCGACGATGGGAAAGCGATCGACGCGCTGCGGGCCGACCTTGCGGTGGCGATTAGGGGATCGCGGGCCGCCGAGGCACCCAGCACGACGGGCTGGCTGCCTCGCTACGCGGCACGCCGCATCGCGTGGCACGTGCTCGACCATGCGTGGGAGGTCGAAGACCGATCCGAGCCGACGCCAGGCGGCGGCTAGGTTGGCGGGTGTGACCGACTCCTTGCCGGCCGACCGCCCGGCGTCCGACCCCACTCCCTCCTCGGCTAGCTCCGCCGGCTCGCAGGCCGCGTCCGCGGCTGGCTCGCACGCCGGCTCGCTGGCCAGCTCGCAGGCCGGCTCCGAGGCTGGCGCTGAGGCCGCGTTCGAGGCTCTGGCCGCCGCTGCGGTCGACGCGATGCTGGCGTATCAGCCGGTGCTCGCCACCTCGCTCGGCGACCACCGCTTCGACGACCGACTCGACGATCTGCGCCCGGCCGCCGTCGACGCAGAAGTGCGCGCCCTTCGTGGCTGGCTCGACCAAGTCGATCGTTGGCCCGTCGATTCGCTATCGGTAGGGCACCGGGTCGATGCCGAGGTGTTGAAGGTGCGCCTTTGTGAGCGGGTATTCGAGCTCACCGAGTTGCACGAGCACACCTGGAGCCCACTGGTCGCCAACCCAGGCACCGCGTTGTACTTGTTGCTGGCGCGCGACTTCGCGCCGCTGCCGCAGCGCCTGCGCAGTGTGGCCGCCCGCCTCGGCGAGGTCCCTGACCAACTCGCGTCGGCACGGGAGACGTTGTCAGACATGCCGCGGGTGCACGTCGAGACGGCAATCGAGCAATTCGGCGGCACGCTCGGGTTGATCGATCGCGAGATTCCCCGCAAACTGCACGACGCGCCCGAGGTGGCGACGACGGTCGAGCGCGCGCTCGCGCAGGCCCGCGTCGCGGTCGAGACTCACATCGCCTGGCTGCGAGAGCAACTCGACTCCGCCACCGGCGACCCGCGGCTCGGGGCCAATCTATTCGGGCGCAAGCTTGCGTTAGTGCTCGACATCGAGCGCTCGCCCGACGCCGTGCTACAGGCGGCGCTCGCCGACATCGAGCGGGTCGAGGCCGAGATCGGTGAGGTGGCCGCCAAGCTCGGTGGCGTGCCTCGCGAGGTGCTCGACCGGCTGGCGGCCGACGCACCCACCGACGACACCGTGGTCGCGGTGGCGGAACAAGCGCTCGCCGAAGCGACCGAGTTCGTCGCGGCGCATGAACTCATCACGCTGTATCGCGATCCGGTCCAGGTCATCGTGATGCCCGAGATCCATCGCGGCGTGGCGGTCGCGTACTGCGACCCGCCCGGGCCGCTCGATCCGCCTGACGCACCGACCTTTTTCGCGATCTCGCCCACTCCCGCCGGTTGGCCGCCCGAGCGGGTGGTTTCGTTCTACCGCGAGTACAACGTGCACGCGATGCGCAACCTGGTGATCCACGAGGCGATGCCGGGCCACGTTCTCCAGCTGGCGCACAGCCGTCGTGGCCCGGTGCCCACCAAGGTGCATCAGACTTTCTGGAGTGGTCCGTTCGTCGAAGGCTGGGCGGTCTACGCCGAGCAGGAAATGGTGCGCCACGGCTTCGGCGGTCCGCAGGTACGCATGCAACAGCTCAAGATGCGGTTACGCACCGCTATCAACGCCGTCATCGACGTCCGGGTGCATTGCGATCGACTGACCCGAGACGAGGCGATGGCGTTGATGGTCGAGCGCGGCCATCAAGAGGACGGCGAGGCCACCGGCAAATGGCGGCGAGCCCTGCTCACCAGCGCGCAGCTTTCCACCTATCACGTGGGCGTGACCCAGGTGAACGAGATCGCATCGCAGGTGCGGGCGGCTCGGCCGGGTTCGAGCGAGCGCGAAGTGCACGACGCGCTGCTCTCGCACGGCAACCCACCGCCCCGGCATCTCGCCGCGCTCCTCGGTCTTCACTAGCGGGCGTTTGCGGTTGGCGGGATTAAGGCCGCGTCGGCCGGGTCAGGCCGCGTCGGCCGGAATGGTTGCGCGCACAACTATGTTGTAGCGGTCGGACGCCGCTAGCCTGGCGACGCCACATATCGCGGCCGTTCCTTGGCCCGAGGAGGACCCGATGCCAGCTGTCACCGTCGAAAGCACTTTGGCGCTGCCCCGTTTGCCGTTGACCGATCCGGCGATCGACGTCGACCGCCCGGTGCAATCGATCACGACCGCGCCGTCCGGCTTCGAGGGGGAGGGATTCCCGGTACGCCGCGCTTTCGCCGGGGTCGACCTGCGGGCGCTCGATCCGTTCATCCACATGGACCAGATGGGCGAGGTCGAATATGCGGCGGGTGAACCTAAGGGCACGCCGTGGCACCCGCACCGCGGATTCGAAACCGTCACCTACATGATCGACGGTCTCTTCGAACATCACGACTCGAATGGCGGCGGCGGTCTCATCACCAACGGCGACACGCAGTGGATGACGGCAGGTGCGGGCATTCTGCACATCGAAACGCCGCCCGACTACCTCGTGGCAAGCGGTGGCCTTTTCCATGGTTTTCAGCTATGGGTCAACCTGCCGAAGTCGAACAAGTTCGCGGCGCCTCGCTATCAAGACATTCGGGCATCTGAAGTGTCGTTGCTGACCTCACCCGATGGTGGCGCGTTGTTGCGAGTGATTGCAGGCGACGTCGCCGGACACCCTGGTCCCGGCATCACGCACACACCCATTTCCCTTGTGCACGCGACTTTATCGGCCGGTGCCTCGGTCACGCTGCCGTGGCGTCCTGACTTTAATGCGCTCGTTTACGTGCTCGGCGGCGTCGGTTCGGTGGGCGCTGATCGTCGTCCGATTCGAATGGGACAGCTCGCTGTTTTCGGAGCCGGCGACACGATCACGTTTGCCGCAAGTGAATCGCAGGAATCGCGCAGCCCGTCGCTCGATGTGCTCATTCTCGGCGGCCAGCCGATTCGCGAACCAGTGGCGATGTACGGCCCGTTCGTCATGAACACCAAGGCCGAAGTTATGCAGGCGTTCGAGGATTACCAGAAGGGCCTCCTCGGTTCGATCCCAGCCGACCACGCGCCGGTGCCACACGGTGGCGTGCAGGGCGAAACGACCGCCGACGACGTCGAATAAGTCGGACGTCGAACAGCGTCGGCGGGCCCGCATCGTCAGGGCGTGGTCCTGATGGCGTTTTGGATTCGCTCGGCCGTGGGCGGCGAATGCATCGCCTGCTCGCCTTCATCGAGCCATGCCTCGAGGTCAGGCTCGTGCAGTCGCGCGCCGCTGGCGATGAACAAGACGATCAGCACCGCTGTGCCGGTCGCCGTCAGCCCGATCGTGATCCACGTCGCGAACTGAGTGCCCTTGTACAGCGGCGGATGGATCGTCGCGATATAGAGCAGGAGCGGCCCGACGAGGTATGCCGCTTCGGAACGCAGCAGTTCGACGAGCGCGAAGGCCCGGCCGACCTGTCGGGAAGAAACGCCGAACGCGGCGAGAAACAGCCCTGGCGACACGGTGGCACCTGCGCCGACACCGAGGAGCAACGACGACACCAGCGCACCGGCGTCGGACGACGAGAACGCGCTCACCAAACCGCCGCCGAGTAGCGAGCCCATTCCGCAGAGCACGAGGAGCGGTAGGAATTTCGTGCGAAAGAGCTTGGCGAACACGATCGCCGCAATGGCAACACCGGCGATTCCCGGAGCCGACAGCAGCCCTACTGCGAGTGGTTTCGCGTGCTTGCCCTGCAACTGGTTGTTCGACGCGAGTTCGGCGAAGCTGACGAACGCGGCGCCACCGATCATCGCGGCGAGGGTGCCGACGACGGGTAGTGAGGTAGACAGAGCACGCACTGGCATCAACGGATCGCGGCGCCGATACTTCTATGGCCACTTGCCACCCGCTGAGCGAGCAGCATTTCTCGCCGAGGCTCGCAGAGTCGCGCGAGAGCTGATCGTCATCGACTCGGCGCTGCGGCCCGGCGTCGAACCCGAGCAATGGCAGCAGCGCATTCTCAACGACGGCTCATCGCATCGGGTATTCAAGCGCTATCTGACTGCGGGTCAACTCGCTGCCGAGATCGGTGGGGACGTCGTCTTCGACGGCTCCTGGTTCGTCGCGGCGCAGCTACGTTAGACCGGCTCCGAGATCGATCTCGGAGCCCGAACGCAAGTCGATGGCATGGCCGACACGGCCGCCGGCGACCCGCACCCGGTTACGCCCTGCCGCCTTCGCGGCGTAGAGAGCCATATCGGCGGCGCCTAACACTTCGTGCAGCCCGCCACCGGTCACCGATAACTCGGCGACGCCGACCGAAACGGTAACTTCGATCCACTCGCCCCGATCCGAGCGAACCCGAATCTCGCCAACCTGGGCGCGGAGTCGTTCGGCCGCGCCTTCGGCGTCGAGCAGGTTCAGTCCGGCGAGTATCGCGCCGAACTCTTCGCCCCCTAGTCGGCCGACGAGGTCTCCGGGCCGCAATGTCTTTGAGATCGTGTGGGCGACCGCCGCCAGCACGTCGTCGCCGGCCAGATGCCCGTGCTGGTCGTTGACGTTCTTGAAATGGTCGATGTCGACCATCAGCAGTGCGAGATTAGTTCCAGACGCCGTCGCGCGGTCGATCTCGCGCGCTGCGGTTTCGCGCCAGAACTGTGGGTTGGCGGCCTCGGTCAAAAGGTCGGTGCGGACCGCTCGGCGAAGCCCACTGAAAAGTTGGTGCTGCAGTAGCAGAACGGGCGGCACGAGAAGGGTTGCCGCAACGGGGCTTTGTATCCACAGCGACGCTGCCAGGATCCCGAGGCAGACCGCGACGGCATCGACGACGACGCCCTCAACATCAAGATAATAGGCGCGTAATGGGGTTGAGCCTGCCGTCAGACCGACTATTCCGCCGATCAGTATTGCGTTGATCGCCCACCACGCGAGACCGGCGAGCAGGAGGGCCGCAGCAGTCCGGGGGCCAACGCCAAAGTCGGACGAATCGAAAGTCGCGGCCAGGCTCCGACCTAGTACTAGCCGCAGAATTACCGAGCTTCCGGCGTAACTGAGGGCGAGTGCCGCCGTACTGTAGACGAGTTTCATGGTTTGCAACCGCGCTACTCGAAGCTGCACGTAGACGCGGACGACGACCACCATCGTGACGACGTAGGCCGGCGGAAGGAGCCACGCGATTGGCAGTATCCACACGCTCAGAAGGTCGCGACTTAACCGGTCTCTACGGGTGCGGGGCCATGCCAATCGCATGGAGACCTCTGCACTAAAAACCGCCGCCGCAGTAAACGCTGCGCAGGTGACCACCTGCGTAGCGACCCACGGGTCACTTGCCGACACGAGCCCCCACACCGCGGCGAAGCCGAGCACCACCGCTGCCATCAGCAGCCGGGCTGCAGGCACCAGTTGGGACAGCGCAAGCGCGCGCAGTGAGATCCGCACCAGGATGACCTCCCCCCAAGGAGACGCATCGCTCTCAGCGGGGGCCGAAAGGGACTTGTCGCCACACCTTACGAGCTTGCTGGCTGAATGTCACTGCCTGGCTCCTGCGAGTCTGCGCTATCAACATCAGTTTCGCGGATACAAATCGTGCGTCGGGCAGCTTGATCCAGGATCACTGCTCGCTGATCGCCGAAGGGAGGCTGTCATGCGTGACACCGTCTGGACCTAGGCATGGACCTACGACGGCATGAGCCCAGGCAGAGCAGAGCCCGGGTAGCCGCCGATTAAGTCGCGAGCCCGCCGTCTCGTCACGATCGCGCCCCTCCTGCGACCGATGAGGAGTCCGCTCGCGAGCCTGCCAATCTCCTTGCCAGTCGATCGGCC
>JBOGEK010000524.1:0-2547 GCA_050743645.1 Acidothermaceae bacterium | reverse complement strand
CTGTACCTCATGGCTGCCGCGGAATCGTCGAGAGAACCCCAGTTCCCGTGCCCGTCGATCAGCGGCACGCGCATCGCGAAGCCCTGGGCCATGCGGACCATCGCGTCGTAGATCGACGCGTCGCCGTGCGGGTGCAGCTTGCCCATGACGTCGCCGACGACGCGAGCGCACTTCACGTGCGGGCGGTCGGGGCGCAGCCCCATCGCGGCCATCTGGAACAAGATGCGCCGATGAACCGGCTTCAGGCCGTCGCGAGCATCGGGCAGCGCGCGGCTGTAGATCACCGAGTAGGCGTACTCGAGGTAGCTGCCGCGCATCTCCTCAGCGACGTCGATGTCGACGATCTGTTCTTCGGAGGGCGGCGGAGGGGGCGTGGTTGAGGTTCTGCGTGCCATGCACCCATTCTCGCCGGTCGACGCCGACGCGCGCCGCAGGCCGTCGTCCGACCCGCCGGATGTGGGCCAGCACCGCGCCGACCCCCGCCGATCATGCAGTTAGGCGCAACGCGGATCGCATCCGGTTGCGCCTAACTGCATGATCACGAACTGGAGCGGTCCAGCCCGTTGCCGGGGTTACGGCGTGAGCGGTGTGGCGCCCGCGAGCGTGGCGACGAAACCGGTGCCAGGTGAGCCGAGCCCGGTGACGTCGTCATAGCCGACCGCGGTATGGATCGTCAGCGGAGCGTCGTCGTCGATCGACCGCACGGAGGCCACGTAGCCATCGGACGCATCGACGCTGTTGGCGAAGTCGCTGCGAACCACTGCCAGGTGTGCCACCGGAACGATGTCGAAGTAAGCCGACGGTGAGCTGTAGAGCAACGGGTTGGCAAACCCGATCACGCTGCCGCGCGCCTGCTGCACGTCGGCCATGACGCCGGCGAACAACGGCGACGCGAGGCTGGTGCCACCGATGCGGTACTCGCCGTATCTCACGCTGCCGTCAGGGAACGACTGCGTTTGGCCGACCAGCATGCCGGTGTTGGGGTCACCCAGCGCCGAGGCGTCAGGAATCACCCGCATCGGTTGCGGCCGGTTGCCGTTCGCCGTCGCGATCGAGTTCGGCACGATGCCGGCCTGGTACCACGGCTGCGCGAAGAGCCGGCTGGTGCCGCCGCCGGAGCCGTAGAGGTAGTTCCCGGGCGGAGCCGGGCTCCATGACAGGTCGGCAGCGCTGGTACCCGCGAGCGACGACTTGCCGGTCTCCCAACCCCATTCGCCGGTACGCGCATTGCTTGCGTTGACCGCGAGCGAGGTGCCACCGACTGCCGTAACAAGGTCGGACGACGCGGGCCAGTCCGGGGTTGCGGCTGCGACGCTACCTGAGCCGCCCGTCTCGTCACCGTTGTCACCGGAGGAGAAGTAGACGCCGATTCCTTCGGCGACCGCCTGCTGCATGATGTCGTAGTACGGCTTGATGTAGCCCGGAGGCAATGCTTCTGACGACCAGCCGTACGAGTTGGTCACGATCGTCGCGAGCTGCTTGTCGACCACGTGGTTGAGTGCGGCGTCGAGGTCTTGGAAGTTGTTCGGCGCCCCGACATAGACAATGTGCGCGTCCGGTGCCATCGAATGCACGGCCTCGACGTCGAGCGTTTCCTCGCCGTACCAGCCTTGCGGATCCTGCTTCTTGTTCTCGGGCTTGTGGTAGGTGCCAGGCGCCACCAGTTGGCTGAAGTTCGACTTCGTGAGCGACGGGAACTGCGAGCCGCCGTGGTTAGAGAAGTACTGGTTGGCGTCCGCAGCGATCGTGGGCGAGGCGTAAGCGTCGATGATGGCGACCGTCTGCCCAGCGCCCGTGTTCGCGCCCGTGAGCCCGTAGGCACCGCGAAGTTGCGGAGGCGTGTAACCACACGGTGCGAAAGCCGTTGGGCCTGGGCTGTAAGCGGGCGGCAGCGTCACGGCTGACGGCGACGTGATGGTCGTCGTCGTCGTCGTGAGCGGCGTCGGCTCCTGCGTGTTCGCTGTGGTGTCTTGCGCCCAGTAGGCAGAACACGGACCACCGTTCACGAAAGCGGGAGATGGCGACGCATCAGCGCTGATGTGATCGGTGTGCACGAGGTAGGCCGACTCGTCGAGTCCGAGCACCGCTTGGATGTTCGGCAACGAGGAGGGCACCGACACATTGCCCGACGGTGCGCGGAGCGTGACGCCGTCGACCGCGTACTCGTCGAGGGTCGTGCCGAACGCGGTTTGTGCTTGCGCTACCGTGCCTTCAGCAGCCACGTAAAGGTTGTTCGTCGGCGCGTAGTCGACCCGGAAGCCCTGGCTGCGCAGCCACTTTTCAACAGCCCTCACGTCGGACGACGTTGGCGCGAACTGCGCCCGGAATTGCGACGCCGTCAAATACTTGCCGTACGAAGCGCTGCCCGGGGTCGACACCGCTCGAATAACTGACGTGGGATCGGCGCGCCAACCGAGATACAACCGGAACCCGACGGTGTCGGACGACGGCGCTGCTCCCTTCGCGCTGGAGGCCGTTGCCCATCCAGGATGACTGCCCGCGACGGTGGCTCGACCGTTCGGTGCAGCGCTTGCCGCACCACTGGAG
>JBOGEK010000523.1:0-2366 GCA_050743645.1 Acidothermaceae bacterium | reverse complement strand
ACGCAGCGTACGAGATGCTCGTCGACTCGCTGGCGGAACTCTCACTCGCAGAGCCAATCGACTCAGCTGTCTTGCGCGAAATTGCCGAAGAGTGTGTGCGTCGGCAAACCGACGCGCGCCAAGTGCGAAAGCTAGTGCTGCGCGCACTGATCAGGGGCGACGCAGAACTCGCGCTTTCGCCGTCCGCCTTGACCGCGCAGCACCTTCGGCTCGCGCTGGATCAGGACTAGATGCCAAGCCGAGGCCGTACGGCCTCGGAGAATGTGCGGAGGTAGAGCGTGCAGCACGCCGGCCACGATCACGGCGGTCATGGCGGTCATGGCGGTCATGCCCTTGATCATGGGCATGGCTCCGGTCATGCCGGCGATCATGCGTCCGCCGACGATTTCGCTGACGCTGTTGACGACGACTTTGTCGATGATTTCGATGACGACCGTGATCCCACGGAGAAGGTCGACGAAATCAGGCTGACGACTGTTGGCATAGACATCGGCTCCGCGACCACGCACTTCCTGCTCTCGCTGATCGTGTTGCGCCGTTTGGGTGCGGCGTTGATGAGCCGCTACGAAATCGTTGAGAAGCGCGAGCTCTTTCGCTCTGAGATCCTGCTGACGCCGTATCGGTCGTCAAGCGAGATCGACGCAGACGGCCTGAGTGCTTTCTTCGACGACAGCTTTGCCCGCTCAGGATTTGCCCACGACGACATCGATACCGGCATCGTCATGTTGACCGGTGAGGCTGCTCGCAAGGCGAATGCACGCGCGATTGCGACGCTCTTTGCTGGCGCGATGGGCAAGTTTGTTTGCACCTCGGCCGGTCATCATCTCGAGGCCAGAATGGCCGCGCACGGCTCAGGCGCGGCAGCAACGTCAGTCGGGCGCGGCGCGCCGATGCTGAACGTCGATATCGGTGGTGGCACAACCAAGTTCACGCTTCTCGACAATGGTCACATTCTGGGTACGGCCGCGCTCAATGTCGGTGGCCGGCTGATCGCGATCGACGACGACGGACTCGTCAGGCGGATCGATGAAGCAGCAAGTCTCGCCGCAGTGCAAGAGGGCGTCGAGGTGGTACTCGGGAAGACCCTTTCCGATTCTGCTCAAGAGGCGCTCGCCGACGTTTTGGCGAGTTGTATCGTCGACTACCTGACGACTTCACCGCCGTACTCGGGTCTCACCGAACGCCTTCTCCTCACACCACCGCTCGGTGACCTGTCACAGGTCCGCGACCTGATGATTTCGGGCGGCGTTTCCGAATATCTCGTTACGCCCGAAACAGTGTCACGTGACCTCGGACGTGCGCTGGCTCATCGCTTTGCCGCGCGAGCGAGCGAGGCGGATTTGAATGTACAGCCGGCTCTCGAGCGAATGCGCGCAACGGTTGTCGGGTTGTCCCAGTTCACCACGCAGTTGAGCGGCGACACCGTCTACGTCTCGTCACCTGGTGCGGTCCCGTTACTCAACCTTGCTGTTGTTCCTATGGAAGTCTCAGACACCGGCCGCGAGCCGCCGGTGTCCGCTGAGGTCGCCGAAGAGGTACACCGCGCCCTGGTTGCCGCCGGCCGTGACGGGCTCCTCGACCCGATCGCCCTCAGGCTCGGTTGGCGTGGGCGGCCGTATTACCAGACGCTTCGGGCTATCGCCGACGGCATCGCGCAAGGGGCGAAGGATCATCTCCCCGATGGTCCGCTCGTCGTCGTCCTTGGCCAAGACTGCGCGAAGTCGCTCGGCGCACTCATCCATGACGCGGTCGGGAACAGTCGCGATGTGGTGTGCGTCGACGGCCTGCAGTTGACCGAACACGACTTCATCGACGTTGGCGGGCTCATTCAAAATGACTCCGTGCTTCCGGTCGTCGTGAAAACCCTCGTCTTTCCGGACGTCGGTCAAGGCCCAGACCAGGCGGACGCAAACTCCGGCTCGCGGTACATCGAAGTAGGGGGCCGGATCCTGTGAAGAAGCGTTGTTCCGTGGTCGGTAACGACCGCACCGGTAGCTGGCGACTTGCCGAGTGATCGTGCACGTGGGTGCCTGAAGAAAGGTAGATCTGCAATGGAGCGGAAGACCGAGACCGAGTTCAAAGTCCATTCGTATGTGCTGTACATGCAGAACAAGTACGACGCCTATCGCAAATGGATCGAACAAGAAGGCCTGCCGACCTATAGCGGGGTCTTCGTGCAGGACGTACGCACGCTGGAGGTCGGCAAATGGGAAAGACGAGGGGGCCTCGGCGCGTACCTGCACTTTCCTGATTCCAACGTCTCGGACGCATACGTCTGCGAGATTCCGGTCGGCGGCAGCCTGAAGCCGCAGCGCCAGATGTACGAGGAGATCATCGTCGTGTCGAGCGGCAAGGGCGCAACGACC